>NZ_JAYSCO010000007.1:138775-138934 GCF_041914865.1 Pseudoduganella sp.
CAAGCGCATGAACGCCGGCGAACGCGCCAGCCGCGATGCCAAGAAAGAGATGATCGAGGCCAACCTGCGCCTGGTCATCTCGATCGCCAAGAAGTACACCAACCGCGGCCTGCAGTTCCTGGACCTGATCCAGGAAGGCAACATCGGCCTGATGAAGGC
>NZ_JAYSCO010000008.1:0-134269 GCF_041914865.1 Pseudoduganella sp.
CCGCGACCCCCGGCGTGACAGGCCGGTATTCTAACCAACTGAACTACCGCTCCAGCATTCACAACACAGGTACTACGATTTGTTTAAGTGGTGGGCGTTGAGAGGGTCGAACTCCCGACCTAATCCTTGTAAGGGATCCGCTCTACCAACTGAGCTAAACGCCCGCTTAAACTGCCCGGTAAGCATTACTGCTTACCGAAGGCCATTATTGTACAGCATCTTTCAGTGCTTTGCCAGCCTTAAATTTAGGAACTTTGGCGGCGTCGATTTTGATCTCTTCCTTGGTGCGTGGGTTGCGGCCGGTACGGGCTGCGCGCTCGCTCACGGAGAAGGTGCCAAAGCCGACCAGGGTGACGCTGTCGTTCTTGGCCAGGGTGGTGGTTACGCCGTCGATCATCGCGTCCAGGGCGCGTGCTGCAGCAGCCTTGGAGATGTCAGCGGAAGTCGCGATGTGGTCGATCAGTTCGGTCTTGTTCATTACAGTCCCCGTCACAAAGGTTTATATCGTTTATACCGTTTTCTATGCTGCGTTTTCGTTTGCATAAAAATCTCAGGGCCGTATTAGACAGGGCGGGATTGCTTTGTGTCAAGGGTAAATGCAAAACGGGCGCCAGCGATGGCGCCCGTTTTGGCTGGTTGAACCCGGTAAACCGGGGTCTGACCCAAGGGTCAGACCCTGTCTGCCCGCATTCCGCGGCTCCGGCACACACGGGGTCTGACCCTTGGGTCTGACCCTGCCCTGCCGGGTTTAATGCTTGACTACTTCGCTGCCGTCGGTGGTGGAAGCCACCGCCGGCACCTCGACCGCCGTCGCCACTTCAACAATCGGCTCCGGCTGGCGTTCCAGCGCCACTTCCAGCACTTTGTCGATCCAGCGCACCGGCACGATTTCCAGCTTGTTCTTCACATTGTCCGGAATTTCGGCCAGGTCCTTCACGTTCTGCTCGGGAATCAGCACGGTCTTGATGCCGCCGCGATGCGCTGCCAGCAGCTTCTCCTTCAAACCGCCGATCGGCAGCACTTCGCCGCGCAGGGTAATCTCGCCGGTCATCGCCACGTCCGCGCGGACCGGGATGCCGGTGAAGGTCGACACCATCGCCGTGGTCATCGCAATACCAGCCGATGGGCCATCTTTCGGCGTTGCGCCTTCCGGCACGTGGATGTGGATGTCCTGCTTCTCGAACACTTCGTTCTTGATGCCCAGGCGCGATGCGCGGCTGCGCACCACGGTGCGGGCAGCTTCGATCGACTCCTTCATCACGTCGCCCAGCGTACCGGTGCGGATCACATTGCCCTTGCCCGGCATGCCGACCGATTCGATGGTCAGCAGGTCGCCGCCCACTTCGGTCCAGGCCAGGCCGACCACCTGGCCGATCTGGTTCTGCTTTTCGGCCACGCCGAAGTCGTAGCGGCGCACGCCCAGGAACTTGTCCAGGTTTTTCGGCGTGACGGCCACCTTCTTGTCCGACTTCTTCAGCAGCAGCAGCTTCACGACCTTGCGGCAGATCTTGGAGATTTCACGCTCCAGCGAACGCACGCCTGCTTCACGGGTGTAATAGCGGATGATGTCGCGCACCGCCGCTTCGCTGACCGAGATCTCGCCTTCTTTCAGGCCGTTGTTCTTGATCTGCTTCGGCAACAGGTAGCGCAAGGAGATGTTGGTCTTCTCGTCTTCCGTGTAGCCGGACAAGCGGATCACTTCCATACGGTCCAGCAGCGCAGGCGGGATGTTGTACGAGTTCGAGGTCGCCACGAACATCACGTCCGACAGGTCGAAGTCGACTTCAATGTAGTGGTCCGAGAAGGTGTGGTTCTGTTCTGGGTCCAGCACCTCCAGCAGGGCCGACGACGGATCGCCGCGGAAGTCCGCGCCCATCTTGTCGATTTCGTCCAGCAGGAACAGCGGGTTGCGCACGCCGACCTTGGCCAGCGACTGCAGCACCTTGCCCGGCATGGAGCCGATATAGGTGCGGCGGTGGCCGCGGATCTCGGCTTCGTCGCGCACGCCGCCCAGCGCCATCCGCACGTATTTGCGGTTGGTGGCCTTGGCGATCGACTGGCCGAGCGAGGTCTTACCCACGCCTGGCGGACCGACGAAGCACAGGATCGGTGCTTTCAGCTTGTCCACGCGCTGCTGCACCGCCAGGTACTCGACGATGCGTTCCTTGATCTTTTCCAGGCCGTAGTGGTCGTGGTCCAGCACCTTTTCGGCGTTGGCCAGGTCGTTGTTGACCTTGGACTTCTTCTTCCATGGCAGCGACACCAGGGTGTCGATGTAGTTGCGCACCACGGTGGCTTCGGCCGACATCGGCGACATCAGCTTCAGCTTCTTCAGCTCGGCCTGCGCCTTTTCCAGCGCTTCCTTCGGCATCTTGGCGGCGGCGACCTTCTTCTCGAGTTCGTCGATATCGGCGCCCTCTTCGCCCTCGCCCAGTTCCTTCTGGATGGCTTTGACTTGCTCGTTCAGGTAGTACTCGCGCTGCGACTTCTCCATCTGGCGCTTGACGCGGCCGCGGATGCGCTTTTCCACCTGCAGGATATCCAACTCGCCTTCCAGCTGGCCGAGCAGGTGCTCCAGGCGCTTGGCAACGTTAATGATTTCCAGGATGACCTGCTTCTGCTCGAGCTTGAGCGGCAGGTGCGCCGCCACGGTGTCGGCCAGGCGGCCGGCATCGTCGATGCCCGACAGCGAAGCCAGGATCTCAGGCGGGATCTTCTTGTTCAGTTTGACGTACTGGTCGAACTGCTGGACGATGGCTCGGCGCATCGCCTCGATTTCGGACTCGTCGCCGATTTCGGATTCGAGCGGCACCAGGTCGGCCACGAAATGGGTTGGGCTATCGGTGATTTTCTTGATGCGGGCACGCTGTGCGCCTTCCACCAGCACCTTCACGGTGCCGTCAGGCAGCTTCAACATCTGCAGGATGTTGGCCACGCAGCCGATTTCATAAATATCCGATGGCGAAGGTTCGTCCTTGGCGGCCGCTTTCTGTGCGGCGAGCATGATGCTCTTGCCTTGCTCCATGGCGGCTTCGAGCGCCTTGATGGACTTTGGTCGGCCAACAAACAACGGGATTACCATGTGCGGGAACACGACTACGTCACGCAGTGGCAACAGAGGCAGTTGAGTTTGCTCAGTTAATTTGGTAGTTGTCATGGCGTACCTTATTTAAAAACCTGGCCTTTATGTGTGCCCCAGCGGCAATTTCACAAGGCCAGTACTGCAATTATATTTGCTTTGAGAAAATGCAGTAGCACTCTAATAAAATCTGGATCCGGAACAAAAAAAGCCACGCGCGACCGCAATCGCGAGTGGCTTTTCGACTGAAGCCGGCGTTCTATTATTGAGGTTGATTGTAACGCCTTGCCTCAGGGATTCAAAACCCTATTTAGTTTTCCCCTGCTGCTTTTGGGGATTCCTGGTAAATCAGTAGGGGTTTTGCGCCACTGGTGATCGTATTTTCATCAATTACGACTTTGGTGACGTTCTGCTGGTTAGGCAGGTCGAACATAATGTCCAGCAACGCGTGTTCCAAAATGGAACGCAGGCCGCGGGCGCCGGTCTTGCGTGCCAGCGCCTTGCGGGCGATGGCGTGCAGCGCGGCAGGACGGATTTCCAGTTCGGCGCCTTCCATTTCCAGCAGCTTCGAGTACTGCTTGACCAGTGCATTCTTCGGCTCGACCAGGATCTCGATCAGCGCTTCCTCGGTCAGTTCCGACAGGGTCGCCACAACTGGCAGACGACCCACCAGTTCCGGGATCAGGCCGAACTTGATCAGGTCTTCCGGCTCGGCTTCCATCATCAGGTCGCTGTTCGAGCGCTGTTCCTTGCTCTTCACTTCCGCCGAGAAGCCGATGCCGGACTTTTCGGAACGGTTGGAAATGATCTTCGCCAGGCCGTCAAATGCGCCGCCGCAGATGAACATGATGTTGGTGGTGTCGATCTGCACGAAGTCCTGGTTCGGGTGCTTGCGGCCGCCTTGCGGTGGCACGGACGCCATGGTGCCTTCGATCAGTTTCAGCAGGGCTTGCTGCACGCCCTCGCCCGACACGTCGCGTGTGATCGACGGGTTGTCGGACTTGCGCGAAATCTTATCGATCTCGTCGATATAGACGATACCGCGCTGCGCCTTCTCCACGTCGTAGTTGCAGCTCTGCAACAGTTTCTGGATGATATTCTCAACGTCCTCACCCACGTAACCGGCTTCGGTCAGGGTGGTGGCGTCGGCGATCACGAACGGCACGTTTAGCATGCGCGCCAGGGTCTGCGCCAGCAGGGTCTTGCCGGAGCCGGTCGGGCCCACCAGCAGGATGTTGGACTTGGCCAGTTCGACGTCGTCCTTCTTGCCCAGGTGCTTGAGGCGCTTGTAGTGGTTGTACACCGCCACGGACAGGATGCGCTTGGCAGTGGCCTGGCCGATCACGTACTGGTTCAGCAGGTCGGTGATTTCCTGCGGGGTGGGCAGGTCCGACTTGGCTCCCGTGACAGATTCGATGCTGGACGTCTCGTCGCGGATGATGTCATTGCACAGGTCAATGCACTCGTCGCAAATGAAGACGGACGGGCCGGCGATCAGCTTCTTCACCTCATGCTGGCTCTTGCCGCAGAACGAGCAGTACAGGAGTTTTTCGCCGCTGGAGGATTTTTTCTCTGACATGGGACTATTCTTTAGTTTGGTGCAAGTTTGCAATGCGCATAAGCAAGAAATCCTGCGCACAACCACATGCTACCCGAAATAAATGCAAAACGCCCGAACGTTGTAGCGTCCGGGCGTCGTATTGCTTGGACGCTTATGCGCGGCTGGTCAACACTTTGTCGATCAGGCCGTACTCAGCCGCCTCGTCGGCGGACATGAAGCGGTCGCGGTCGGTATCCTTGGCGATCTGCTCGATCGACTGGCCGGTGCGGTCTGCCATGATGCTGTTCAGGCGGTGGCGCAGGTAGAGGATCTCTTTGGCCTGGATTTCGATATCGGACGCCATGCCCTGCGAGCCACCGGACGGCTGGTGGATCATGATGCGGCTGTTCGGCAGCGAGAAACGCTTGCCCTTGGCGCCTGCGGCCAGCAGGAAGGCGCCCATGGAGGCGGCCATGCCGGTGCACAGGGTCGACACATCAGGCTTGATGAACTGCATGGTGTCGTAGATCGCCAGGCCGGCGGAAACGGAGCCGCCCGGGGAATTGATGTACAGCGAAATGTCCTTGTCCGGATTTTCGCTTTCCAGGAACAACAGCTGGGCGACGATCAGGTTGGCCATCTGGTCATTGACCGGGCCCACCATGAAGATCACGCGTTCCTTCAGCAGGCGCGAGTAGATATCGTACGAGCGCTCACCGCGGCCGCTTTGTTCGATCACCATCGGCACCAGGCCGAGCATTTCCGTATCGAGTGCGGGATTACGATTCATTCCAATTCCTTGTGAAAACAACGCCGGCTCTAGGCCGGCGTCGAATATTGTCAAGCTATTACGCTTGTACGCTTCCCATGAGTTCGTCGAAAGCTACTTCTTTCGAGACGTTCTTGCACAGGCCCAGGACGTAAGTAACGACGTTTTCTTCCAATACAAGTGCTTCCACTTCGGCCAGGCGACGACGGTCGGAGTAGTAGTACTTCAGCACTTCACGTGGATCTTCGTAGCTTTGTGCGAAGTCTTCGATCTGTGCCTTGACCTGCTCAGGAGTAGCTTGCAGTTCCTGCTCGCCCACCAGCTTGGACAGGATCAGGCCCAGGCGTACGCGACGCTCGGCTTTGTCCTTGAACAGTTCTGCTGGGAATGGTACATCTTTTACGTTCATGCCGCGCTGCGCCATGTCCTGGCGGGTCATTTCGGCCAGGCGCTCGGAGTCCTGGGCGATCAGCGACTGTGGCACTTCCAGTACGGCGGTCTTCACCAGGGTTTCCATCACGGCTTCCTTGTTGCGTGCTTTCACGCGGCCGGCGACTTCACGCTCCAGGTTGACTTTGATGTCTTCGCGCATTTTGGCCAGGTCGCCATCAGCCACGCCCAGGGACTTGGCGAACTCAGCGTCAACTTCCGGCAGGTGCGCCCACTCCAGGTTCTTCAGGGTGATGGTGAACTCGGCGGTTTTGCCGGCCACATCCTTGCCGTGGTAGTCCTCTGGGAACGACAGCGGGAAGGTCTTGGACTCGCCCACTTTCAGGCCGACGGTGGCGGCTTCGAATTCTGGCAGCATGCGGCCTTCGCCCAGTACGAACGGGTAGCCTTCAGCTTTGCCGCCTGGGAACTCAACGCCGTCGATCTTGCCGACGAAGTCGACGGTCACGCGGTCGCCGTTGGCAGCGATGGCTTCACCGCCGTCGCCGTGCTCGCCCTTCTCGCCCTTCACGTGGAAGTGCACGCGCTGCTTGCGCAGGATTTCGATGGTCTTGTCGATTTCGACGTCGGTCACGTTGGACTTGACGGTTTCGATCTCAACCTTGGTCAGGTCGCCGATTTCAACTTCTGGGTACACTTCGAAGGTAGCGTCGAACGACAGCTGGCCTTCCGGTGCGTCTTGCTTTGGCTCGATCTTAGGGAAGCCGGCGACGCGCAGCTGGTTTTCGTTGGCAGCGGCGTTGAAGGCTTGGCCGACTTTATCGTTCAGCACTTCGGTCTCGATCTGGTAGCCGTATTGTGCGGCAACCATCTTCATTGGCACTTTGCCTGGGCGGAAGCCAGGAGCGCGTGCGGAGCGGGCCTGTACTTTCAGGCGCTTTTCCACTTCGGAACGCACGTCCGACAGTGGGAAGGAAATCGTCATGCGGCGTTCGAGTTTGCCCAGGGTTTCAACTGCAGTTGCCATTGTAAAAATCGTCCAATAAAAATAAGTGTACTTATGGTGCGAGGAGGGGGACTCGAACCCCCACACCATTGCTGGCGTCAGGACCTAAACCTGGTGCGTCTACCAATTTCGCCATCCTCGCGGCATATTTGCACAAAAGCAAAGGGCGACCTTTCAGTGAAAACGGGGTCGCCCGGGGCTTTCAACTTCAACCCGGCATTCTATACGGTGTTTCTACCGTGCGGAAGTGGTTTTTTTGCGTTAAGCGCAACATTTGGGTCAGACCCTTGGGTCTGACCCAGGTTTACCGGGGTTTCGGCACGCGGAACCAGGCTGCATACAGCGCCGGCAAGAACAGCAAGGTCAACGCCGTAGCCAGGATCAGCCCGCCCATGATCGCCACCGCCATCGGCCCCCAGAACACCGAGCGCGACAGCGGAATCATGGCCAGCGCCGCCGCCGCCGCGGTCAGGATGATCGGCCGGCAGCGCCGCACCGCCGACTCCACGATCGCATCCCAGGCCGGCACGCCAGCCTTGATATCCTGCTCGATCTGGTCCACCAGGATCACCGAGTTCCGGATAATCATCCCGAACAGGGCAATAATCCCCAGGTTGGCCACAAAGCCCAGCGGCCGGCCCATGATCAGCAATGCCATCGCCGCCCCCGCCACGCCCAGTGGCCCGGTCAGGAACACCAGCAGCGAGCGCGAGAAGCTATGCAGCTGCAGCATCAGCAGGGTAAAGATGATGAACACCGCCAGCGGCAGGTTGGCCGAAATCGACTCCTCGGCCGCGCTGCTGTCCGACGCCGCGCCCTTCACCTTGATCTCGTAACCCGGCGGCAGTTTGGCGCGCAGCTCATCGAGCTTGGGATTGATCTGGCCCGACACGGTCGGCCCTTGCACGCCCTCCACCACATCCGACTGCACGGTAATGGCCCATTCGCGGCCCTCGCGCCACACCACGCCCGGCTCCCACACGAAGTGCACGCGCGCCAGTTGCGAGATCGGCACCGAACGCCCGCTGTTGGTCGGGATGTAGGTATCGTTCAGCACCGCGATGGTGCGCCGCTCGTCCAGCGGCTGGCGCACCTGGATGTCGATCAGGCGGATGCCTTCGCGGAACTGGCCGATCGGCGTGCCGGACAGGATGGTATTCGCGGCCCGCATCACCGTCTGCGACGTCACGCCCAGCGCACGCATCTTGTCCTGGTCCAGGTCCAGGCGCAGCACCTTGATCGACTCGTTCCAGTTGTCGTTGACGCCCACCGTGTTCGGATTGGCGCGCATGATGTCCTTCACCTGGTCGGCGATGGCGCGCACGCGTTCAACTTCGGTACCGGTGACGCGGAACTGCACCGCGTACGGCACCGGCGGACCGTTCGGCAGCAGCTGGACGCGGCCGCGCACTTCCGGGAAGTCGGTCTTGAAGATGGCCGTGATTTTCTTGCGCAGCTCTTCCCTCGCCTTCAGGTCCTTGGCCAGCACCACCGCCTGCGACACGTTCGTCTGCGGGAAGATCTGGTTCAGCGGCAGATAGAAGCGCGGGCTGCCAGTGCCGACGTAGGTCGTCACGCTGGCCACGCCGGGTTCCTTGCGGATAAATTCCTCGAACTTCTTGGCCTGGCGCTCGGTCTGGGCGAAGGCCGTGCCTTCCGGCGACCACATTTCCACCATCAGCTCCGGACGGCTCGAATCGGGGAAGAACTGCTTTTCAATGAACTTGAAGCCGTACACGCCGAGGAAGAACACGACCAGTGTCGCCACAATCGTGGTCTTGCGGTACTCGACGCACCAGTTCACGACGGCGCGGAACTTGCGGTAACCCGGCGTATCGAACAGTTCGTGGTGGCCGCCGCCTTCCGAATGCGGTTTGACCTTGAGCAGTACGAAGCCGATGTAAGGCGTGAACATCACAGCCACGATCCACGACGTCACCAGCGCGATCGCGTTCACCGAGAACAGCGAGAAGGTGTACTCGCCCGCTGCCGACGCGGCCAGGCCGATCGGCAGGAAGCCCGCCACCGTGATCAGGGTGCCGGTCAGCATCGGCATGGCGGTGGAGGTGTAGGCGTAGGTCGCCGCCTCCAGCCGCGAATGGCCCTCCTCCATTTTGCGCACCATCATTTCCACCGCGATGATGGCGTCGTCCACCAGCAGGCCGAGTGCGATGATCAGGGCGCCGAGCGAAATCTTGTGCAGGTCGATGTCCAGGATGCGCATGAACAGGAAGGTCACCGCCAGCACCAGCGGAATAGTCAGCGCCACCACCAGGCCCGGGCGGGCATCCAGGCGCAGTTTTGGCTTGGAGTGCAGGCCGAGCGAAACAAAGCTCACCGCCAGCACGATCAGCACCGCCTCCACCAGCGTGCGCAGGAACTCACCGACCGAGGCAGTCACCGCCGCCGGCTGGTTGGAGACACGCTCCAGCTCAACGCCGACCGGCAGCTTCGTCTTCATTTCGGCGACGGTCTTCTCCAGGTCCTTGCCCATCTGGATGATGTTGCCGCCCTTCTCCATCGACACGCCCAGGCCGATCACTTCCTTGCCGTTAAAACGCATCTTGTCGCGCGGCGGGTCCTGGTATTCGCGTTTGATGGTGGCAAAATCGCCCAGGCGGAAGGTGGTGCCATTGGCACGCAGCTCCAGCTCCTCCAGGTCCTTCACCGTACGCAGCGCGCCGGATACGCGCACCTGCAGGTTGTCGGTCGGCGTGACGACGACGCCGGTCGCCTCCACCACGTTCTGGGTCGTGATCTGGTTGGCGATCTGCTCAATGGTCAGCCCCAGCTGGGCAAACTTCTTGTGCGAGAACTCGATATTGATCTTCTCATCCTGCACGCCGAACAGTTCTACCTTCGAGACCTTCTTCACGCCCAGCAGCTGCTGGCGCACCAGGTCCGCGTAGTCCTTCAGCTCGGCATAGGTAAAGCCGTCGCCGGAAAGCGCGAAGATGGAGCCATAGGTGTCGCCGAATTCATCGTTGAACACAGGCCCCTGCACTCCGGCCGGCAAGGTGGCGCGGATATCGCCGATCTTCTTGCGCACCTGGTACCAGGCCTGGGTCACTTCCTTGGGCGGCGTGGATTCGCGCACGCTGACCAGGATCAGCGTCTGCCCCGGCTTGGAATAGCTGGTGATCTCATGGATGTACGGGGTCTCCTGCAGCTTCTTTTCCAGCTTGTCGGTGACCTGCTCGGCCATCTGCAGCGCCGTGGCGCCCGGCCAGAACGCCTGCACCACCATCGCGCGGAAGGTGAACGGCGGGTCCTCGTCCTGCCCCAGGTTCTTGTACGCCAGCAGGCCGCCGATCAGCAGCACCGCGATCAGGTAGCGCGTAAGCGGGATGTGCTCCAGCGCCCAGCGCGAGAGGTTGAAGCCCTTCATTTGGCGGCTCCAAGGATGGTGACCTTCTGGCCCGGCTTGAGCAGGTTCACGCCCGCCGTCACCACGGTCTGGCCCGGCTTGACGCCGCTGCCCAGCACCAGCTCATTGCCGGATACGCCGTTGACCGTGACCGGCACCAGGCGCACCACGCCATTCTCCACCACCCACACCGACGTCGCCGCCTTTTCATGGAACAGCGCGGTCAGCGGCACCTTGATCTGCGGCTGCGGCGTGCGCGAGGCGAATGCCACCAGCGCGGTCATGCCCAGCTTTGCTTCCGCCAGGCTGGCCGGGATCGATACGCGGAAGGCGTAGGTGCGGGTGAACGGGTCGGCCACCGGCGACACTTCGCGGATCTTGCCCGGCACGGATTTATCGGGGTTGGACCACAGGCGCACATGCACATCCGGGATCGCGCGCAGGGTGTCGACCTTATCCTCCGGCACCCCAAAGACGATTTCCTTCTCGTCCGTCTTGGCGACGCGCACCACCGGGGTACCCGGCGCAACCACCTGCCCTACTTCGGCATCCACCGCCGTCACCACGCCGTCGATATCGGACACCAGGCTCGCGTAGCCAGCCTGGTTCGACATGCCGCGATAGGCCGCCTGCGCCGAATCGACTTGCGCCTGGGCCGACTTGGCCGCCGACAGTTTGGCGTCGAGCACGGCCTGGCTGACGAAGTTTTTCTCGCGCAGTTCCTGGTAGCGCTTCAGTTCCGCGCTGGCCAGGTCGCGCGTGGTTTCCGCCGCGCGCAGGGCGGCCAGGGCCTGTGCCTGGGACAGCTTCAAGTCCTGCGGGTCGAGATCCATCAACACCTGGCCGCGCTTGACGACGCTGCCCACATCGACCTTGCGCGACACGATCTTGCCGCCGACACGGAATCCCAGGCGCGATTCGACGCGCGCGCGCACCTCACCGGAGAATTCGGCGTTCACGTCAATATCGCTGGCTTGCAGCACCATGGCGCGCACGGGGCGGATATCTTCGGTCTTGGGGGCCTCTTTCGAGCAGGCGGCGAGCAGCAAGGCGCAGGCCGCAACCACAGGTAGTTTTTTTGCTACGAACACGATGGAATTCCTTTTTAGTGTCTCAGGCAATTGCCGGGGGTGCATCTTTGCCATTATTATTTCCAGTCTGGAACTAAATGACTTTCCGTTTAGTAAAAAATTATAGCTGGGTCAACAAAACTTGCAAATGACTTTTGCGTCATTAATTTAGAACCACGCCTCTATGTCCGTTGACCATTACGAGAATTTCCCTGTCGCCTCCATCCTGATGCCGCGCCGCCTGCGCCCGGCGGTGGAAGCGATTTACGCCTTCGCCCGCAGCGCCGACGATATCGCCGACGAGGGCGACGCCACGCCCGAGCAGCGCCTGGCGGGCCTGGCCGCGTACGAAGAAGCCCTGGGCCGCATTGAGCGCGGCGAAGTCGGCGCCCACGGCCCGGAACCCATGTTCGAGCGCCTGGCCGCCGCCATTGAACGCCACCAGCTGCCGCTGCGCCCCTTTTACGACCTGCTGTCCGCCTTCAAGCAGGACGTGGAGGTGACCCGCTACGCCAGCTACGACGCACTGCTGGACTACTGCGCGCGCTCGGCCAACCCGGTCGGCCTGCTCATGCTGCACCTGTATGGCGCCGCGGACGAGCAGAATATCCGCGACTCGGACGCCATCTGCTCCGCGCTGCAGATCATCAACTTCCTGCAGGATGTCGCCATCGACGAGCATAAGGAACGCATCTACCTGCCGATGGAAGATCTGACGCGCTACGCCCTGTCGCCGGCCCACCTGGCGCGGCCCGACAACAAGGCCAAATGGCGCGCCATGATGAAATTCCAGGTCGAACGCGCCCGCGCCCTGATGCTGCAGGGCGCCCCGCTGGCCTGCCGCCTGAAGGGCCGCATCGGCCTGGAACTGCGCATGGTGGTGCAAGGCGGCCTGCGCATCCTGGAGGCCATCGAGGAAGTCGATTACGACGTTTTCCTGCGCCGGCCCAAGCTGGAAAAGCGCGACTGGTTCAAGGTTTTCTGGCGCGCGCTTCGGATGAAGCGCTCTTCACTATAAAATAGCGCCTTTCCCAGCGTTACCCAAGCCATAAGAATATGTCCCCCGACGAATACTGCCAGCAGAAGGCCGCCGCCAGCGGTTCCAGTTTCTACTACAGCTTCCTGTTCCTGCCGCCGGAACGCCGCCGCGCCATTACAGCGCTGTACGCCTTTTGCCGCGAGGTGGATGACACCGTGGACGAATGCAGCGACGAATCGCTGGCCCGCATCAAGCTGGCCTGGTGGCGCAATGAGATCGCCCAGATGTATGAGGGCAAGCAGACGCACCCGGTAACCCAGGCGCTGCAGCCGCATATCGCCGTCTACAACCTGAAGCAGGAACATATGCAGGCCATCATCGATGGCATGGAGATGGACCTGAACCAGACGCGCTACCTCGATTACGCCGGCCTGTCGAAATACTGCTGGCACGTGGCGAGCGTGGTGGGCATCCTGTCCGCCTCCATTTTCGGCGTGACGCGCCCGGAGACGCTGCAGTATGCCGAGAAGCTGGGGCATGCCTTCCAGCTGACCAACATCATCCGCGACGTCGGCGAGGATGCGCGCAAGGGCCGCATCTACCTGCCGGTGAATGAACTGCAGCAGTTCAACGTCACCGCTGCCGACCTGCTGAACGCGCGCGAAACCGAGAATTTCGCCAAACTGATGCAGTTCCAGGTGGCGCGCGCGCAGAAAGCTTACGACGAAGCCTTCGCCCTGCTGCCGAAAGAAGACCGCCGCGCCCAGCGCCCGGGCCTGATCATGGCGGCGATCTACCGCACCCTGCTCAATGAAATCGAGGAGGACGGCTACCACGTCCTCAAGCAGCGCATTTCGCTGACGCCTATCCGCAAGTTGTGGCTGGCGTGGAAGACCTGGGTCCGTGGCTAAGCAATTTGCCGTCGTCGGCGGCGGCTGGGCGGGCTTCAGCGCGGCGCTCGAACTGGCGCGCGCCGGGCACAGGGTCACCGTGTACGAGGCGGCCCGCACCCTGGGCGGCCGCGCGCGCCGCGTCGAGGTCGACGGCCGCGTGCTCGACAACGGCCAGCACATCCTGCTGGGCGCCTATCGCGAAACGCTGCGCATGATGCGCCTGGCCGGCGTCGACCTCGACGCCGCCATCCTCAAGCTGCCGCTGCAGATGCGTTACCCGCCCGGCGATGCCGGCATGGACTTTGTGGCGCCGCGCCTGCCCGCGCCGCTGCACGTCGGCGTCGCCCTGCTGCGCGCACGGGGCCTGGCGCGCGACGATAAACTGGCCCTGGCCCGTTTCAGTACCACGGCGCGCTGGATGGGTTGGCAACTGAATAACGATTGCAGCGTGGCCGAGCTGCTGGAACGCTTTGAGCAAACGCCCCGGCTGGCGCAGCTGATGTGGCGTCCGCTCTGCCTGGCAGCCCTCAATACGCCGCTGGAACGCGCTTCGGCCCAGGTCTTCCTGGCGGTGCTGCGCGACAGCCTGGGCGCAAGGCGCGCCGCTTCCGACATGCTGCTGCCGCGCACCGACCTTAGCGCCCTGTTCCCGGAAGCCGCCTGCGCATGGCTGCGGCGGAATGGCCACCAGGTGCACCTGGGCGCCAAAGTCGGCGCGCTGCAGCCGGATACGGGTCAACCAGAGGGCCAGGCCCCGGGCTTGCCAGCGGCCGGCGCGGCGCGGTGGCTGGTGCAGGCTGGCGGGGCGGCGCTCGGTGGTTCGGAGCGCGCCGCATTCGATGGCGTGGTGCTGGCGTGCGCGCCGGCTGCGGCGGCGGCTTTGCTGCAGCCGCTGGAAGCCGCCGCACCGCTGGCGCGCCAGTTGGAGGCCTTCGACTACGAGGCGATCACCACCTGCTACCTGCAATACGCGCCCGGCACGCGCCTGCCGACGCCGTTCTACGCTTTGCTCGACGATCCGGCCAGCCAGCGCTGGGGGCAGTTCGTCTTCGACCGTGGCCAGCTGGATGCGGCGCAGGATGGCCTGTTCGCGGTGGTGATCAGCGCCGCCGGCGCGGCCGCCGCGCTGGCGCAGGACGAGCTGGCGGCCGCCGTCGGGCGCCAGCTGGCGGCCGACCTGGCCATGCCGGCCCTGGCGCAGGCGGCATGGTCGCGTGTCATCACCGAAAAGCGCGCCACGTTCGCCTGCACGCCAGCCCTTGATCGTCCCGACAACGCGACCGCGCTGGATGGCCTGGTCCTGGCCGGCGACTACACCAAGGGCGACTATCCGGCGACCCTGGAAATGGCGGTGCGCAGCGGCCAGCAGGCGGCCAGGCTGCTGTCGGCGCCTGCCCGCCGCGCCCGGGCGTGAAAAGGCGTGCCCCGCCTGTCCCCTCTTTTGGTCGCCTGCTCCCGCATTTCTGCAGCCTGTCGCACGCCGGTGGAGCGCGGGCATCTTGTCCACTACAGTGACAGCATGGAGTAAAAGAAGGCTGGAGTTACTAATGAGCAAGAATGAGTACCTGGACGCATTGAAGAAGGCCCTGACCGGCTTGCCGCCCGATATTGCGGCTAAGACGATGGCCTATTACGAACAGCGTTTCATCGACGAACTGGCCGCAGGCCGCAGCGAGGCCGAGATCGCGGCCGACCTGGACGAGCCGCGCAAGATCGCCATGACGCTGCGCGCCAGTACGCACCAGCAGGCTTTCGAGCAAAACCGCAATCCGGCCAACCTGGCGCGCATGGTGTTTTCCTTCATCGGCCTGGGCATTTTCAACCTGTTCATGGTAGTGCCGGCGGCCGTGTTCTCGGCCCTGCTGATTTCCGTATATGCGAGCGCCTTTGCCTTCTACATCAGCGGCATTGCCATTACGGCAAGCGGCCTGGCGGGCGCCAATGAGCTGGTGCTGAGCGGCCCGCTGCGCCACCTGGTCATTTACGACGACGAGGGCGAGCAGGTCGAGGCCCGCATGCAGACCAAGGTGTCGATCAGCGAACAAGGCGTGGAAATTTTCCAGGAGCCTTCGCCGGGCCTGCGCAAGGAGTGGGATGAGGCGTCCAGCAAGTCGGAAAAGCTGCTGGAAGGCGCCGAGGCCATGGCCGAGGGCGGCGTGCACATCACCTCGGACCTCGACAGCGAGTCGCGCGCCACCCAGACGGTGGTCGGTATTGGCCTGGTGCTGCTCGGCATTGTGCTTACGCTGGCCAGCATCGTCATCACCCGCTATTCGCTGATCGGCTTGAAGCGCTACATCCAGATGAACGTTTCGCTGCTGCGCGGCGCTTGAGAGGAAAGACCATGAACTTCCGTTCCCTGTTCAAGATCGGCCTGGGCATGGCGCTGCTGGCGGTGCTGCTGACCGCCGTTTCCTACAGCATGCTGCGCGCCCAGGGCGCTTCCAACCCAACCAGCGTTGCCGGCCGCACGGCCCGCACCGAAGTGCGCGAAGTGGCTGCCACCACCTCCGCTGTCGAACTGGTGGGGCCGATCGACCTGCGCCTGAAACAGGGCGATGTGCCGTCGCTCAAGGTGCGCGGCGAGCAGCGCCTGCTGGGCAATATTGCGACTGAACAGATGGGCAATACCCTGCGCATCGGCTCCAAAGGCTTGCTGCTGCATCCGCGCCGCCCGATCGAAGTCGAGCTGGTACTGCCGTCGCTGAACGAACTGGTGATCAACGGCAGCGGCGACAGCACGGTCACTGGCTTCAGCGGTGAGCGACTGAGCGTGCAGCTGCAGGGTTCCGGCAACCTGACCTTCAATGGCCGCTACAAGCAGGTGGAAGCCGGCGTGCATGGCAGCGGCGATTTGAACCTGAATACCGGCCACGGCGAACGCGTGGCCCTGGAAATGGTGGGTTCTGGCGCCATCACGTCGAGCGGCAGCTGCAAGGAGCTGACCGCCGACCTGACGGGATCGGGCGACCTGGACGCGCAGCACCTGGCCTCCGACAAGGTGACCGTCACCCTGCAGGGCTCTGGCACCACCAACGTCTTTGCCCGCCAGTCGGCCGATGTGACGGTGAAAGGCACCGGCGACATCCGCATCTACGGCAACCCGAGCGACCGCAATGTGAGCCGCAGCGGCTCAGGCGGCGTGAGCTGGGTCCATTAAGTAGCGCAGCACGTCTTTGCCGGCGGCCAGGCCGCTGGCGAAGCAGGCGGTCAGCAGGTAGCCGCCGGTCGGCGCTTCCCAATCCAGCATCTCGCCCGCCACGAACGCGCCGGGCACCGCCTTCAGCATCGTTCCCTGCAGGGACTCGAAGCGCACGCCGCCGGCGCTGCTGATCGCTTCATCGATCGGGCGCGGCGCGTATACCGTGACCGGCAGCGCCTTCAAGGTGGCGGCCACGCGCTGCGGATCGTGGAAGGCTTCCTTGTCCAGCACCTCGTGCAGCAATCCTGTCTTGACGCCTTTGATATGCACGCGGCTTTGCAGGAAGCTCGACATGGAACGCGAGCCGCGCGGATGCGACAGTTCCTGCCGCAGGCGATCCAGCGGCCAGTCCGGCAGCAAATCCAGTTCGATGGTCGCGCTGCCCTCGGCGGCAATGCGGTCGCGGATCGCGGCCGAGACGGCGTAAACCAGGCTCCCTTCCACACCGGTCGCGGTGATCACCATTTGCCCCTTGCGGCCGCCGATGGCAACCGTCGTCAATGGCTGCCCGGCGTATTTCGCAGCGAAATGCGCGCTCCAGCGCGCATCGAAGCCGCAGTTGGCGGGCACCAGCGGCGCGACATCCACGCCGCGCGCGGCCAGCAAGGGCTGCCAGGCGCCATCCGAACCAAGCCGCGCCCAGCTGGCGCCGCCCAGGGCCAGCACGGTGGCGTTTGGCCGCACTGTAAGCTCGCCGTCCGGCGCGGCAATGCGCAGCGCGCCGTCCGCCGTCCAGCCCAGCCAGCGATGGCGCTGGTGGAAATGCACGCCGCTCTCGCGCAGGCGGTGCAGCCAGGCGCGCAACATGGGCGCAGCCTTCATCTCGGTCGGGAACACGCGCCCGGAAGTGCCGACAAAGGTGTCGATGCCGAGGCCATGCACCCAGGCCCGCAGGTCATCTGGCGTGAACGCATCGAGCATGGGCTGCAGCGCAGCGGCCCGGCTGCCGTAGCGCGCCACGAACTGCCCGTAGGGTTCGGAATGGGTAATGTTCATGCCGCCGCGCCCGGCCAGCAGGAACTTGCGGCCGACCGACGGCATGGCGTCGTACACGTCCACGCGTACGCCTGCCGCCGCCAGTACCTCTGCCGCCATCAAGCCGGCGGGGCCGCCGCCGATCACGGCTACACATTGCTTGTGATTACTCTCCATAGGGGCAGCATTGTATTCGATCTTGCCCGATCGGCTGCCAGTGCTTCGCACCCGCAGCGCGCCACGCGCCGCAAGCGCGCTTCCAGAGCCCAGATGCGCGCGCTGCGCTCATTCATCTCCTGGCGGTAGAAGCAGAAACGGTTGCCGCCCAGGCTCAGGGCCTGCGCCATGGCCGAATTAGCCGCGCGCAGCATGCCCGCGCTGTCGCCCGCGTCGCGCGACAAGGCAATGCCGACGCTGGCCGTGGCCGCCACACTGCAGTCTTGCCATGGCATCGGCTCTTTGACCGCCTCCAGCATCCGCTGCGCCAGGGGCAGCACGTCTTCGCCTTGCGCCAGGTCGGGCAGGAGGAGCGCGAACTGGCTGCCCAACAGGCGGGTCATGCTGTCGCCGGGCCGCAGGCGGCGCGACAAGGCTGCCGCAACATGCGCCAGCAATGCGCCGCAGGCGTCGAAGCCGTGATTGAGTTTGATGCCGCTGTAGCGGTCGATAGTCAACACCAGCACCGCTGCCGTGCTGCCGCTGCTTTCCGCTGCCGCGACCATTTGGCGCAGCCGGTCATGGAATTGGGAGATGGGTTCCATAAGCTCAGTCCAGGTAGGGGGCGAAGTCAAAGGCGCTCAGGATGCCGTTCACCTGGGCCGACAGGCAGAAGGCGAAGAAGCTGCGCGCCACGCCTGTCGGCGCTTCCCTGCTGGCCAGTGTGAGCGAACGGCAGATCGGATAGCTGCCGTCGCGGATGTTTGCCATGCTGGCCGCCACGCCGGCAATCGGCAGCAGCCGTATCGAGACGCCTTGCGCAATCGCGCGTTCGGCCGCGCCGACCGAGACGAAGGCGATGGCGTTTTCGCAAGCAGCCACCACCGCCATGCGTTCGGTGTTCGACTCCACGGCGGCATTGGGCCGGAAAGTGTCTAGCGATTGCTTGAGGTAGCGCGCAAACAGGGCGTTGGATGCGCTGCCGGGCTGCGCGCCAACAACATGGTAGTGTTCCATACGCCCGGTGAAAATCGCCTGCAGCTCTTCGTAGTCCAGCTGCTCGACCGGGCTATTGGCGTGCACCACGACGCCCAGCCCGTCGCGCGCGATCGGGATGCCATACAGGTCATGCTCGCCCGGCGCGAGTGCGCGCGACAACATGGCGATCTGCGCATGGCCGGCGCGGACTGCGTCCAGCCCGTGCAGTGAACCTCCCAGTTCCACGTCGATGGTAACTTCCGGGTGCAGCAGCCGGTATTTGGCTGCGATCTCGCGCAGCAATGGCCCCATGGTGGTGGAGCCCACGATATGCAGGTGCGCGGGACGGACCTGGGGCGGACCGGCGGCCCTGTCGGGCGCGGCGCCATTCACACTAAGGGCGGCGAAGACGAAACCCATTGCGACTCTCCTTGCAAGACAAAGGAAATAAGCCGCAGGGAAGAGGCGACGGGAAGGAATCAGAAGCGCGGCGCAGGTTTAGGGCCGCACAGTGAGCAGTATATGCTGATGGCTGTGCAGGTCAACAGTGCCCTGCACAGTGTTGTGCCGAAGTCTTAACCGCCTGTCACTGGTGGGAAAAAGGCAACCTCATCGCCCGCCGCCACCGGCGCCGACGCCTCGCACATGCGCTGGTTGCAGGCCATGCGCAGGGCGCGCCCTTCGGCCAGCGCACCGGCCCAGGGATCGCCACGGCCAATCAGCCAGGCGCGCACCGCCCCCACCGTGGCCACGCCGTCCGGCAGTGCCACCGTTTCGCCGCTGCCGAGCGCTTCGCGCACACTGGCAAAATACTTAAGGTTGATCTGCATATCAATACATCAATTCACTGAAGGGGATGAAGCGCACCAGGTCGCCGGCGGCAATCGGATTGCCGGGCGGGTTATCGACCAGGCCATCGCCCCACACGGTGGAAGTCAGCACCGCCGAGCCCTGGTTGGGGAACAGGTCCAGGCCACCCTTGTCGTTCAGTTTAGCGCGCAGGAATTCGTTGCGGCGGTCGGCTTTGGGCCAGTTGAAATCCGCCCGCAGCAGCATGCTGCGAGGCTGGGCCGGTACGTCGGCGCCCTGCAGGCGCAGCAGGAAGGGGCGTACGAACAGCAGGAAGGTGACAAAGCTGGAGACGGGATTGCCCGGCAGGCCAATGAAGAAGGACTGCCCTACTTCGCCGAACGCCAGCGGCTTGCCCGGTTTCAGGGCGATCTGCCACATACTCAGCTTGCCCTCGGCTTCCACCGCTGGCTTGACGTGGTCCTCCTCGCCCACCGAAACGCCGCCGGAGGTGATGATCAGGTCATTGCCTTCGGCCGCCTGGCGCAGCACGGCGCGCGTGGCTTCCAGCGAATCCGGCACGATGCCGAAATCCCGCACTTCGCAGCCCAGGTTTTCCAGCAATGCGCGCAAGGTGAAGCGGTTGGAGTTGTAGATGGCGCCTGGGGCCAGCGGTTCGCCCGGCATCGCCAGTTCGTCGCCGGTGAAGAACACCGCCACGCGCAGCTTGCGGCGCACCGCCAGCTCGGCCATGCCGATGGAAGCAGCCAGGCCCAGTTCCTGGCTGCGCAGGCGCGTGCCGCTGGCCAGGATGATGCTGCCGACGCTGATGTCTTCCCCGATACGGCGGATCCATTCGCCCGCCTTCGGCGTGTGGCGGATGGTTACCAGGCCTTCCGTAGCCTCGCATTGTTCCTGCATCACGACCGCGTCGGCGCCTTCGGGGATCATGGCGCCGGTGAAGATGCGGGCAGCGCAGCCGGGCAGCAGCGGCTGGCCGATATGGCCGGCCGGAATGCGCTGCGTCACTGTCAGCGTGGCGCTGCCGCTGGCGCAATCGGCGGCGCGCACCGCGTAACCGTCCATCTGCGTGTTGTCGTAGCCGGGCACGTTCATGCCCGACACCACGGCGCGCGCCAGGACGCGGCCATTGGCTTCCAGCGTGGGCACGGTCTCGACCTCCGCCACCGGGCGCGCGGCGGCCAGCAGGAAATCGAGGGCTTCGCGGACGGCGAGCATGGCCATTGCTTACAGTCCCGTATTGGCGGCGATGTACGCCTTCATTTTCGCCACGTCCGCTGGCATCACTTCAAAGCGCTGCGGCAATGCTTCGATGTTCTCGAAACCGGCCGGACGCTCGGCGTCCTGGCCCAGCGCTTCCAGGATGGTTTCATTGAACTTGGCAGCCAGCGCGGTTTCCAGCACGATCATCGGCACGCCAGGTTCCATATGCTCCTTGGCGACCTTGATGCCGTCGGCGGTGTGGGTGTCGATCACGATGCCGTAATCGTCCGCCACGTCGCGGATGGTCTGCAGGCGGTCGGCATGCGACGATTTGCCCGATTTGAAGCCGTAATTATGCACCAGCTTGAACTCGTCGCCATCGCTGCCGGGCGCGCCGGACAGGTCGAAGCCGCCTTCCGTTTCAACCTTCTTGAACAGCTCGCGCACGCGCTTGCCGTCGCCCTGCACCAGGTCGAAGACGAAGCGCTCGAAGTTCGATGCTTTGGAGATGTCCATCGATGGGCTGGAGGTATGGTAGGTCTCGGCCGACTTGCGCACGCGGTAAATGCCAGTGCGGAAGAACTCGTCCAGCACGTCGTTCTCATTGGTGGCGACGACCAGCTTATCGATCGGCAGGCCCATTTGGCGGGCGATATGGCCGGCGCAGATATTGCCGAAATTGCCCGACGGGACGGTGAAGGACACATTCTGCTCATTGCTTCTGGTGGCCGCCAGGTAGCCGCGGAAGTAGTACACCACCTGCGCCACGACGCGCGCCCAGTTGATGGAATTGACGGTGCCGATCTTGTGGCGCGCCTTGAATTCCAGGTCGTTCGAAACGGCTTTCACCATATCCTGGCAGTCGTCGAACACGCCTTCCACGGCGATGTTGAAGATATTCGGGTCCTGCAGGCTGAACATCTGTGCGGTCTGGAAGGCGCTCATCTTCTTGTGCGGCGACAGCATGAAGACCTTGATGCCCTTCTTGCCGCGCATGGCGTATTCCGCCGCGCTGCCGGTGTCGCCCGAGGTGGCGCCGAAGATGTTGAGCTGCGCGTCCTGCTTGGCCAGCGCGTACTCGAACAGGTTGCCCAGCAGTTGCATGGCCATGTCCTTGAAGGCCAGGGTCGGGCCGTTGGACAGCGATTGCAGCACGAGCTTCTTGCCGTCGGTTTCCTCCAGCACGCGCAGCGGGGTGATGTCGGCGGCCTTCTCGCCCTCGCGCACGTTGCGGTAGACGTCGGCGGTGTAGGTCTTGTGCGCCAGGGCGCGCAGGTCGGCTTCAGGAATGTCGCCGGCGAACTTCTTCAGGATTTCCACCGCCAGGTCGGCATAGGACATGTAGCGCCACTTGTTCAGCTCTTCGCCGGTGACTTGGGGGTATTCAACAGGCAGGTACAGGCCACCATCCGGTGCCAGGCCGCCCAAAAGAATGTCGGAAAACTGCTGTGGAGAGTGTGCTGCAGCCGACGCGTCGGCCCGGGTAGACACGTATTGCATAGAGTAGAAAGTCCGGTTGGCGGGTGAAAACGGACATTTATTATAGTGCCAACCGAATATTCGTGGGGCGACGCCCCACGAAACCTTGTCAAAGCTTTGTTTTTCAGCAGGCAGCGTGGTTCACGGTTACCACATGGATGGCCAGGCCGCCCAGCGAAGTTTCCTTGTACTTGGCCTGCATATCGGCGCCGGTCTGGCGCATGGTTTCGATCACATTGTCCAGGGTGACAAAGTGGGTGCCGTCGCCTTTCATCGCCAGCGAGGCGGCGGTAATGGCCTTCACCGCCCCCATGCCGTTGCGTTCGATGCATGGAATCTGCACCAGGCCGCCGATCGGGTCGCAGGTCATGCCCAGGTGGTGCTCGATGCCGATTTCTGCCGCGTTCTCGATCTGGGCATTGCTGCCGCCCAGCGCCGCCACCAGCCCGGCCGCCGCCATCGCGCAGGCCACGCCGACTTCGCCCTGGCAGCCGATTTCGGCGCCGGAGATCGACGCATTGCGCTTGCACAGCATGCCAATCGCCGCTGCGGTGAGCAGGAAGGCGCGCACGCCCGCCACCGGGTCGACCGGTTTACAGTCTTCCGCGTAGTATTTCAGCACAGCGGGAATGATGCCGGCAGCGCCATTTGTAGGCGCCGTTACAACACGTCCGCCTGCCGCGTTCTCTTCGTTGACCGCCATCGCGTACAAACTGACGCCGTTCAGCGCATCGTGCGGCAGCTGGTTGGCGCGGTCGCCCTGCTGCGCCTGGCGCCACAGGTCGGCCGCTCGGCGCTTCACATTCAGGCCGCCCGGCAGCTGGCCGCGCGTTTCCAGGCCGTGCTGGATGCAATCGCGCATCACGTGCCAGATACGGTCCATGCCCGCGTCCAGCTCCGCTTCGCTGATGCGTTTCAGCTCATTCTCACGCAGCATTTGCGGGATGGTCTTGCCGCTGCTGACGCCGTGGCCCAGCAGTTCCGCCATGGTGTTGAACGGGTATGGCAGGCGCACGGCGGGCTTGCCGTCGGTGCTGGCCTCTTCACCTTCGGCGCGGATAAAGCCGCCGCCAATCGAGTAATAAACCTTGGTAACGCTGCTGCCATCGGCGCGGCGCAGGGTGAAGCGCATGCCGTTCGGGTGCTCCGGCAGGTTCTCCGCCATGTGGAACAGCAGGTGTTCCTTGCGGGTAAACGGCACGGTCTTCTCGCCCAGCAGGCGCAGTTCGCCGTCCACGTCGGCCGCCGCCAGCATATCGTCCACCGCGTCGGGGTTGACGCCTTGCGGCGTTTCGCCCATCAGGCCAAGCAGCACGGCCTTGTCGGTGCCGTGGCCGACGCCAGTCAGGGCCAGGGAGCCGAACAGCTCAGCGGTCACCGAGATCACGTCGTCCAATGGACTGTTCTCGACCAGGAAGCGGCGCGCCGCCACCATTGGCCCCACCGTGTGGGAACTCGACGGGCCAATGCCAATCTTGAAAAGGTCGAAAACACTCATGTCCATTGTTACTTGTCTCTCTCTGGTTATGCGGCCTCGCTGAGGCTCACGTCAATATTCGCCAGCATGTCCTTCACCATCTCGTCCACGCCGATGCGGGCTTTCCAGCCCCAGTCCGCAGTCGCCGTGGAATCGTCCAGGCTGCGCGGCCAGCTGTCGGCAATAGCCTGGCGGCTGTCCGGAGTGTAGGCAATCTTGAATTCAGGCACCGCACGGGTGATCGCTGCTGCCAGTTGTTCCGGGTTGAAGGAAACGCCGGCGACATTGTACGACGAACGGATCTTAATTTGTTCGGCAGGTGCGTCCATCAATTCAATGGTTGCACGGATCGCGTCGGGCATGTAGATCATCGGCAGCGTGGTCTGCGGGCCGAGGAAGCAATCGTAGCGTTCACCGCGCAGCGCGGCGTGGAAAATCGCGATCGCGTAATCGGTGGTGCCGCCACCTGGCGGCGATTTGAAGCTGATGATGCCTGGGTAGCGGATGGAACGCACGTCCACACCGTACTTCAGGAAGTAATATTCGCACAGTCGTTCGCCTGCCAGCTTCGAGATACCGTAGATGGTGGTCGGGTCCATCACGGTGTACTGCGGAGTGTTCTCGGCCGGGGTGTTCGGGCCGAAGGCTGCGATCGACGACGGCCAGAAGATGCGCAGCGGCTTGCCCTGCTCGCCGCGCTCGCGCGCCACTTCCAGGATGTTCAGCAGGCCGTCCATGTTCAGGTCCCACGCCTTCAGCGGCGCCGCCTCGCCGGTGGCCGACAGCATGGCCGCCAGCTGGTACACCTGGGTGATGCCTTCCGCCGCTACCAGCTGCTCCAGCGCGGCTTTGTCCATCACGTTCAGCACCTGGTAGCGCGCCGCATTGTATTTGTTGACCGGGCTGATGTCGGTGGCGATGACATTCTGCGCGCCGTGCTGCTTGGCCAGCGCTTCCACCAGTTCAGAGCCGATTTGGCCGTTGGCGCCGATGACGAGGATACGTTCCATGTTCTTACCTGCTTTTTCCAGTTAGTTCTTGATGATGCCCAGTTCTTTGCCTGCCTGTTCGAAGGCGGCCAATACCTTGTCCAGCTGCTCGCGGGTGTGGGCGGCGGACAGCTGCACGCGCACGCGCGCCTGGCCCATCGGCACCACCGGATAGAAGAAGCCCGACAGCAGCACGCCCAGTTCATACATGCGGGCCGCGAATTTCTGCGCCACCGGCGCGTCGAACAGCATCACCGGCACCACCGGGTGGGTGCCCGGCTTGATGGTGAAGCCGATGCGTTCGATCTCCTTGCGGAAGTAGGCGGTGTTTTCGTGCAGGCGGTCGCGCAGCTCGGTCGACGCGGAGAGGCGCTTCAGCACTTCCAGCGAGGCGCCGGCGATGGACGGGGCCAGGGTGTTGGAGAACAGGTATGGACGCGATTTCTGGCGCAGGGTGTCGATCACTTCCTTGCGGCCGGAGGTAAAGCCGCCCATGGCGCCGCCCAGGGCCTTGCCCAGGGTGCCGGTGATGATGTCGATCTTGCCCAGCACATTGTGGTGTTCGTGGGTGCCGCGGCCGGTCTTGCCCATGAAGCCGGAGGCGTGGCATTCGTCGATCATGACCAGGGCGCCGTACTTTTCAGCCAGCGCAACGATCTTGTCCAGCTGGGCGATGGTGCCGTCCATCGAGAACACGCCGTCAGTCACGATGATCTTGTGGCGCTTGTCGGCGGCTGCCTGCAGCTGCTTTTCCAGGTCGGCCATATCGTTGTGGGCGTAGCGGAAGCGCGCGGCCTTGCACAGGCGGATGCCGTCGATGATGGAGGCGTGGTTCAGCGCATCGGAAATGATGGCGTCGTTCTCGTCGAACAGCGGCTCGAACACGCCGCCGTTGGCGTCGAACGCAGCCGCGTAGAGGATGGTGTCCTCCGTGCCGAGGAACTCGGAGATCGCCTTTTCCAGCTGCTTGTGCACTGTCTGGGTGCCGCAGATGAAGCGCACCGAGGACAGGCCGTAGCCGTATTTTTCGGTCGCTTCGATGGACGCTTGCGCCACCCATTCCTGGCCCGACAGGCCGAGGTAGTTGTTGGCGCACATATTGATCAGGGTACGACCGTCTTCCGACTGCACTTCGCTGCCCTGGCGCGACGCGATCACGCGTTCCGGCTTGTACAGGCCCTCGTTACGCAGCTTTTCCAGGTTCTGTTGCAGGCCCGTGTAAAACGCATTCGTCGCTTGGCTCATGGTCGTCCTCTGATGTAAAGTTTACTCTTATTTCACTAATCCGGATGGAATTCACTATATTGAACGTAAATTCGATATACAGAATCCTACGTTACTACATTGAACTTTGCAAGCGTGAAGCAGACCACTTCGACCAATGCCCCGCCGGAAGTCGGCGCCGCCCTGCAGCGATTGCGCCTGGCGCGCGGCCTGACGCTGGAGGATTTGTCCCGCATTGCCGGGGTTTCCAAATCCATGCTATCCCAGATTGAGCGCGAAAAGGCCAATCCAACCATCGCCATTACCTGGCGCCTGGCCAATGCCCTTGGGGTGCAGATCGGGGAGTTGCTTTCCGACGTCGAAAAGGATGTCGAACTGATAAAGTTGGTGGATGCGCACGAGACGCCCACCCTGCCCGGCGCGCATGCCGGCTATGTGCTGCGCATCCTGGGCCCGATGGAGCTGGCGGGCAAATATGAGTGGTACGAGCTGACCCTGGCCCCTGGTGGCGAGCTGGTCTCGCAGCCGCATGACCCGGGCACCACCGAGCACCTGACCATCCTGCACGGATCGATGGAGCTGGAAGTCGCTTCCAGCAAGAAGAAGATCAAACTCGGCGGCACCGCGCGCTATGCCGCCGACGTGCACCACGCCATCCGCAATCCCGGCAAGGCCGAGGCCAAGGCGCTGCTTGTCGTAATCCACCGCTAATCCATGCAGATCAAAACTGCCAACTGGCTGCGCGCCCTGTCCTACCTGCTGGCCATTGGCGGCACCGTTGCCCCACTGGTCTACGAAGAGGCATCACGGAGCGAATACAGGGGCGTCAGCGGCTGCGCCAACGCGGGCTGCGTCGGTGCCGGCACCGGGGAAGGCCTGCTCTACATGATATTCCTGATCTTCTTGTGGGCATTTTGCTCGCTGGTCAACGCGATCGCGTTCCACGGCTATCCGGGCCGTACCAGTTGGCTGCGCCGGCTGGAGCTGCTGATGTTCACCTTGCCTTGGGTGGGCATCGTAACCTTATTAGCAGTGCGCTACTAAGCCAGATAAGCCAACACCAAAGCGCCGAGCGAAGCAGCAACACCGGCGCAGGCGGACGCCACGTTAGTCTGCGCGGCGGGATTAACCCGGCGCAAGGTGATCGTCACATAAACCGAGACGAAACCGTGCGCCACCAACAGCGTCAAGATGGCCCAGATGGGCCAGCGCTCGCCCTGGCTCAGCGGCAGTACGAGCCACGCCAGCGCTACGCCGAACGCGAGCATGCCCGCGCCAACCATTTTCAGCATACCGAGGATAATGGCCTGGTAACGCGGCGGAATATCGCCCCACGCCACACCGGTCAGTTCCGCGTGATACGACATGTACCGCCGCGCGAACAGGTACCAGAACCCGTACACCATCGAGCTTAATGCGATAAGCAGCAGGATTGCGGAAGCGGCGGCTAGCATTTGTCCGAGCGCCCCAGGTCGCGCCAGGCCGGCAGGCCGTTCCTGCGCTTCGCCCTTTCATAGGACGTGGCAATGACGCCGCCAAACATCGCGCCTGCGACGGTGGCGTATGCCAGGCCGGCATAAAAGCTCGTGCCCTCCTTGGACCAATGCAGTAGCCACATCGGGCCGCCCCACAGCACCGTGTAATACGAGCCGATGATAAGGAAGTTCTGCCAGAACGAAGCAAAGTGCGGTGGCGTCAGGTCGATGCCGACGCGCCACAGGCCGCGCAACACACGGGGGGCGATGAGATCGCGGTCAATGCCTAGGGATTCGAGATGCTGAAGCGCTGCTTCGCGCTGGGGATGACGTTTCATTTGCCAAAATCATAACATGCTTCGGCTAGAAAATGTGCTCCGCATCCGCCGGCGGCACCACCCATTGATGCATGCGTTCTTCGTAGACGGAGACGGTCGGCGGCGGGAAGGCCGGGTCGGCGAATGCACCAACCGGTATCGCAATGCATCCATCCGCGCCCGACTCGTAGTAGACCGTCGCGCCGCATGTGGGGCAGAAATGGAAGGTCGCAGCACCACCTTCGTCGCCCACCCGCACGTACCGCGTCGAGGCACCACTGACCTTCACGTTCTCACGAGGAAAGCGTGCCTGCTGGCCGAATACGCTGCCTGTCCTGCGCTGGCATGCCAAACAATGGCAAATGGAGACGCGCTGTGGATCTCCCTTCACTTCCGCAGTCAGCTGGCCGCAACTGCAACTGGCAATCCGGTCTGTCATTCGCGCTTCCCCTTCACGCGACGCATCCTCTCCGCCTGCGTCGCCATATAAGTTGTGTGATAGGCCTTGAGAACCACGTCCACCCGGTTAACCGTTTTGCCCCTGCAATCGCGCACGGTAATGCCGGGGCCTCGCCGTTCCGGGCTCGGCGGCAGGAATTTTACGTCTGGATTCTCCCCGTCGTACCATACCCGCGCGAGGGTCACGGATTTCTCACAATAGTCAAAGGCGGCGACATCGTGGATGGCGTGCAGCCTGATTGCGCCATCCAGGTCAAATAGCATCATTGCAGAATCGGGCAGCCCACGGTTTGACAGCCCTACGAACAGTCTTCCATCGGGCGAACCCGCAATGTGCTCGAACGAGACATGCGGGACAATGGCCTTCAGTTCCTGTCCATGGAAGATCTGCATGGTGAAATCCGGATATTTCCGGTCCTTCGTACCGTCGGTGACCAGCACGATCCTGGTCGCGCCGAAGTCGAAGACTCTTTCCGTACGCTCCGCAGGGTACCTCCATGAATCGGCGCTTGCCATGCCGCTTAGTGGCAGCAAAATCAGCAGAATGGCGGCCCGCACGGCCGTGAGGATTGGCGCACGCAGCGCCTCCCCGACTGCCTCAAACGGGCCGGTACAGTGCCAGCGCATCAGATCGGCGCGCCCGGCGGGATCGTCGGCAGGCTGCGGAGTTTGACACTGCGCGGGTCGGCCAGGTAGCGCAGGACGTGGTCGGCGGCCTGGGCGCGGCTGGCGGCGGTGGTGCCTTTGCCGGGGTTGGCCTTCAGCCAGGCGGCAAGGGAACGCAGTCGCTGGCGCAGGTCGGCCTCGGCGTTGGTGTGCAGCTTGCCGCCGTCCACCGCTTGCAGCAGCGCGTCGAGCACGACCCAGTTGGCGGCCAGCTGAACGGCTTCACCGCCGGCGAGCTTGGCGGGGATGGCGTCGCGCTTCCAGGTGCTGGCCAGCGCGGCGTCGATCACTTCACCGGTGCCGGGCATGGCGGCGTCGCGCGCGTGCTGCCAGTACAGGCGGTTCAGGCGTCCTGCGTCGAACAGGAAGCTGGCTGTCTGGGCGGCCCCGGTCTCGGCGGCGGAAAGCGCGTCGAACACGGCGCTCATGCGGGTGCCGAAGTACTCCCTGTTGCGGTCGAAGCCCGCCGCAGGCGGCGAGAGCTGGTCGAGCAGGCCCGCCGGCAAGGCGAGGTATTCCGCACGCAGCGTTTCGGCCAGGCGGGTGATGGCGGCACGCTGGGTGGCGGCGGGCGTGGTCTTGACGCCCGCTGCGGCGCGGCCGGCGCGGATGTCGGCGCTGGTGGCGGATTCGTATTCGCCGCCAGCCAGCAGGCGCGCCACGGCTTCGCCCTGGTAGCGCTGCAGCAGGTAGACCGGCACCAGGCGCGCTTCCAGTTCGCCCACCTGGCGCTCATCGGGCAGCACATCGAGAGAGAAGTTATCCAGCGCGCGGCGGCGGATGGTCCCCAGCTGGTCCCAGGTTTTCAGGGTGTCCGGGCCGAAGTCCCACAGCAGGCCATTCGGGTGCGAGGCGCCGCCTGAGCGCGCGTCGTTGTCGGAGACGTACTGCAGGCCGGCGGCGCGGGCCTCGCTGCGCAGTTTGGCCAGGGCGGACGCTTCGGCATCGCCGCTGCCGAAGTCACCGTAGACGTACTTCACCATATATTCGTCCCACGGGCCGACACCGACGCCGTAGGCGTCCTGCAGGTCGATCGCGCCGTCAGCGCCCAGCTTCAGCACCGGGTGCGGATAGTCCATGACGGAGCCGTTGCCATGTCGGCTGGCGGCGAAGTTGTGGGCGAAGCCGAGCGTGTGGCCGACTTCGTGCGCGGACAGCTGGCGCAGGCGCGCCAGGGCCATCTGCTCGGCGAGTTTGCGGCGCTCGGCCGGGGCGGATTTGCCGTAGGGCGCCAGCAGCGCTTCGGCAATCAGGATGTCCTGCCGCACGCGCTGCGAACCCAGCGTCACCGCGCCACGGATGATCTGGCCGGTGCGCGGATCGGTGATCGCATTGCCGTAGGACCAGCCGCGCGTGGCGCGGTGCACCCAGGTGATCACGTTGTAGCGCACATCGGCAGGATCGGCGCCTTCCGGCATCAGCTCGACGCGGAAGCCGTCTTTATAACCTGCCTTCTCGAACGCGGTGCTCCACCAGCGCGCGCCCTCCAGCAGCGCGGAACGCACCGGCTCCGGCGCGCCACGGTCAAGGTAGTACACGATCGGCTTGCCGCCCTTTTCCAGGCGATGCCGGATCTGCCAGCGCACATCCAGGCTGCTGGCCAGCGGCGTGGCGAAGTCGTAGTAACCGGTGTCGATGCCACCGGAGAAAGGATGATAGCGGCGCGGCTGGTAGCCGTTGTCCGGCAGCCGCACCAGGGAAATATGCTGGCGCATGCTCAGGCTGGCCGCATCGGCCGCCACCTGGCGCACATACTCGCCGCTGCCGGGACCGGCGAAGGTCAGCAGCGCTTCAAGTTCAACATTGTCGGGGAAGGCTTTCGCTTCGGCCGGCAGCACGGCGCTGCGCTTCTCGTCGACGCGGTAAGCGCCCTGCTTCGTATCGGCCAGGCGCTGCGCCACGCCATGCTGGTCCGCCAGCAGGAAGCTGGAGAAGTCGACCAGGTGGCGCGCGCCTTCGCTGGCCAGGATGTCGCCCGACCACAGCACGGCGCCGGCGAACGACTGCGCCACCGCATTGCGTTCATCGGCATCGGCGGAGCGCGCGACAAAGCGCGTGTTCTCCTGCACCAGGAACAGGCGGTTGCCGAACTTCTGGAAACGCACCACCTTGCCCTCGCCCGCCTGCGCGCGGTCCAGGCCAACGTCGTTGGAGCCCAGCGCGTAAGGCAGCGAGGTGGTGAGCAGGAAGGGCTGGTCCAGCTCGCGCACGGAAAGGAGCACGCGCCCCTTGTCCGCGTCGCGCCACAGCTCGATGAAACCGGGCTGCGGCGCCAGTGCGCGCGTGTGGTCAGCGAAGGTCTTTGGCGCCTCTGCTGCCGTGGCCGGCGCAATCAGGGCAGCCCACAGCAGCAGCGCGCGCATGGCTTACTGTCCGCCGGTAGTGGATGCGGCCGGTGCGGCAGGCTGCATGTCCAGTGCGCGGGTCAGGAAGCCCCAGCGGTCAGCCACTTCCTCGATCTGCTTGGTGGTCGGCTTGCCGGCGCCATGGCCTGCCTTGGACTCGATGCGGATCAGGATCGGGGCCGCGCCGCCCTGCGCAGCCTGGGCCGCCGCAGCGAACTTGAAGCTGTGGGCAGGCACCACGCGGTCGTCGTGGTCGGCGGTCAGCACCATGGTGGCCGGGTAGCAGCCGCCCTGCTTCAGGTTATGCAGCGGGGAGTACTTGACCAGGGCCTTGAACTCTTCCGGATTGTCGGACGAGCCGTAGTCCGAAGTCCAGGCCCAGCCGATGGTGAACTTCTGGAAGCGCAGCATGTCCAGCACGCCCACCGCAGGCAGTGCCGCGCCGAACAGGTCGGGACGCTGGGTCATCGCCGCGCCCACCAGCAGGCCGCCGTTGGAGCCGCCGCCGATCGACAGCTTGGCCGGCGACGTCACCTTGTTGGCCACCAGCCATTCGGCCGCGCCGATGAAGTCGTCGAACACGTTCTGCTTCTGCAGCTTGGTGCCGGCCTTGTGCCATGCCTCGCCGTATTCGCCGCCGCCGCGCAGGTTGGCCACTACGTACACGCCGCCCATCTCCACCCAGGCCAGGTTGGCCACGGAGAAGCTCGGGGTCAGCGAGACGTTGAAGCCGCCGTAGCCGTACAGGTAAGTCGGGTTGCTGCCGTCCAGCTTCATGCCCTTCCTGGACACGATGAACATCGGCACCTTGGTGCCGTCCTTCGAGGTGTAGAACTGCTGGCGCACGTCGAACGCGCTCGGGTCGAAGTCGACCTTCGGCTGGCGATAGATGCTCGACTTGCCAGTCTTCATGTCCAGGCGGTAGATGGTGGCCGGGGTGGTGAAGCTGGTGTAAGCGTAGAACGTTTCGGTATCGGTCGCCTTGCCACCGAAGCCGCCCGCCGAACCCAGGCCCGGCAGCGCGATATCGCGCACATGCTTGCCTTTCAGGTCCACGATCTTCACCGCGCTGTGGGCGTCGGTCAGGTAGTTCAGCACAAGTTGCTTGTTGACGATGCTGGCGCTGGTCAGGGTCTGCGCGGTTTCAGGCACGATCTCTTTCCAGTTCTCGCTGCCCGGCTTGCGGATGTCGATCGCGATCACGCGCGAACGCGGCGCGTTCTTGTCGGTCAGGAAGTAGAACACCGGGCCGTCGTTGTCGATGAAGTTGTAGGAGGCGTCGAACTGCACCAGCAGGTCTTCCACCTTCGCATCCTTGGCCTTCAGGTCCTTGACGAAGACGCGGTTCTTGCGTTCGGTGCCGTGCGAGCCGTTGATGATCAGGTAGCGGCCATCGTCGGTGACTTCCGCGCCGAAGCCCCATTCCTTCTGGTCGGGGCGGTGGTACACCAGCACGTCGGCGTCCTGCGCGGTGCCCAGCTTGTGGAAGTAGACCTTCTGGAAGTAGTTCACGCCGGCCAGCTTGTTCGCTTCAGTCGGCTCGTCGTAGCGGCTGTAGTAGAAGCCCGAACCGTCGGCCGCCCAGGCGGTGTTGGAGAATTTAACCCACTTGATGTGGTCGGCCAGGTCCTTGCCGGTTTCGATATCGCGCAGCTTGATTTCGTTCCAGTCGGAGCCGGAGGCGGCAATGCTGTAGGCCAGATACTTGCCGTTCGGGCTGACGGCGGTGCCGGCCAGCGCCACGGTGCCGTCGGCGGCCAGGGTGTTCGGATCGAGCAGTACGCGCGGGGTTTCGGTCAGATTCCTGGCGGTGTACAGGACCGACTGGTTCTGCAGGCCGTCGTTGCGGCTGTAGAAGTAGCGGCCGCCCTTCTTCGATGGCACACCATAGCGCTCGTAGTTCCACAGCTTGGTCAGGCGCGCCTTGATCGCTTCGCGCTGCGGGATCTGGGCCAGCCAGGCATTGGTCACCTTGTTCTGTTCCACCACCCAGGACTTGGTCTCGGCGCTGTTCGCGTCTTCCAGCCAGCGGTAAGGATCGGCGATGGTGGTGCCGTGGTAGTTGTCCTGCTGTTCAACCTTCTTGGAAACCGGATAGGTCACGGCGGCGGCGCCTGCTGGGCAGGTCTGGGCCAGGGCCTGGCCGCTGAAGGCGGCAATCAGGGAAAATGCGAGGGTAGCGCGCTTGAATGACATGTGTCGTCCATATAGTGGTTATGAATGCGGCGAAGATCATAACGTGGAATTTGACAAATAAGTAACTATCCGGAGCGCTCCGGACAAGCTTTTATTCGGCAAAAGCTGGCGCGCGCCAGCTCTCGACCCAGCCGGCCAGCTGGTCGGCCGGCATCGGCCGGCTCATGAAGTAGCCCTGGCCCTGGTCGCAGCCCATCTCCGCCAGGATGTTCCATGCGGCGTCGCCCTCCACCCCTTCGGCCACCACGCGCAGGCCCATATTGTGGCCAAGGTCGATCGTGGAGCGGACGATCTTGGCGTCGCCCACATCGTTGGCCATGTTCATCACGAAGGATTTGTCGATTTTCAGTTCATCGACCGGCAGGCGTTTCAGGTAGGCCAGCGAGGAATAGCCGGTGCCGAAATCGTCAATCGACAGGTCGCAGCCCATGGCGTGCAGGCGCTCCAGCGTCTGCTGGGCGCGCACCGGGTCGTCCATGATGGCGCTCTCGGTGATCTCCAGGCAGAAAGCGCCGGGCGAAACATGGTGCCGCATGAAGATTTCGCCGAACTTGGCCGGCAAGTCCTGGTCGAGCAGATCGCGGGTCGACAGGTTGACCGACACCTTGAGGTGGATGCCGCGCTGCGCGAGCGCGTGGCACAGTTCCGCCGAGCGTTCCAGCACCCATTGCGTCAGCACGCGGATAAAGCCGGTCTGCTCGGCGAACGGGATGAACTGGTCCGGGAACACATTGCCGCGCACCGGGTGCTGCCAGCGCACCAGCGCTTCCACCCCGACCACATGGCCGGAGGAGAAGGTGATCTTCGGCTGCACAAACAGGCGCAGTTCATTGTTCTCCACCGCCTGCCGCAACTCCGTCAGCAGCGACAGGCTTTGCTGGCTGCCCTTGTCGATCGCCTCCTCGTACACCACGGCGCCGTCATTGCGCTGCTTCGCCGTGTACATGGCCACTTCGGTCTTACCCAGCAGCTCCTCGCCGTCCATGCCATGCTCGGGATAGCCGGCAATGCCGATACCGGCGCCGATGTCGACCATCTGTTCGTCGAGCTGCAGCGGCGACTCCAGCGCGTGCAGGATTTCCGACGCCACCACCACCGCGTGCCCCAAATCCGAGCCCGGCAGCAAGACGGCAAACTCGTCGCCGCCCAGGCGCGCCACATACGCCTGCTGGCGCCGGTTGGCCAGCAGCTGCTGCAGGCGGCCGGCGACCAGCTTGAGCAGGGCATCGCCAAAACTGTGGCCCATCACGTCGTTCACGTGCTTGAAGCGGTCCAGGTCCATCATCAATACATAGACCGAGCCGCCGCGCTTCTTGGCCTCGGCCAGCGAGTCGTTCAGCTTGAGCAGGAACTGCGCGCGGTTCGGCAGATTGGTCAGCGGGTCCCAGTACGCCAGGCGCTTGATCTCCTGTTCGCGCTTGGCGATACCGTCGCGCATGCTGCCAAAGGCATTGGCCAGCGCGCCTATCTCGTCGGCGCGGGAGGAGGCGATATCCACCTTGTAATCGCCCTGTTCCAGGCGCCGGGCCGATTCCGCCAGCTGGCGCAGCGGCTGCGCGATCCGCTTCGCCGTCAGCACGCTGGCCACGGCGCAGATAATGATGCCGGCCACGGTCAGGCCAAGCAGCCAGTGCTCCAGGCGCGCATACTCGGCAGTCGCCTCGTCGATCGAGCGGCCCAGCATGGCCACGGCAACGTGGCCGTCATCCTCGCCGATCGGCGTCATGCGCACCGAGAAACGGTCGCCGTCAATCGCCAGGTCGATCGCCTCTTTCGGCATCGGGCCCAGGCCCTGCAGCTGCTCCATGATCGCGCCGACCGATGCCGGCGGCCAGCTGGACGCCACCGGCAGCCAATGGCCCTTGGCATCGCGCGTCAGCAACAGGGTCTGCAAGGCCGTGGTGTCGCGCATGTCGCGCGCCAGGCGCTCGTCCAGCGGAAAGGCCATGACGACGAAACCGATGGTGACCGGCGCCTTCACCGGCACCACCACGATCTGGTACGGCAGGCGCTCCACCACGGCCACGCCGTTGGCGCCATCGCTTTCCTCGGCCTTCTCCAGCATGCTCATGACCATATGTTCCAGGCCCGCCGCCTGGGCGTCGCTGGTCGCCGCCACCACCTTGCGCTCGGCGCTGACCAGCATGGTCATGGAGGCCTTGATGCGGCGCCCATGGTTGGCCAGGGCCGACTCGATGGTGGCGCGGTCTTCCTCGTCGGTATTGCCTACCGCGGCCAGGAAACCGGTGTCGCGCGCCAGCAGGCGCGCGCCGTTGCGCAGGGTCTGGGCATTCTGCTCCATCAGGCGCGCGAACACCTTGCCGCCGTTGACCAGTTCAGAGGCGATGGCGGTGCGGGCATTGCTGTCTATGCCGCGCTGGATCACCAGCAGGCCGACCAGCTGCACCACGATCAGCAGCACCAGGAAGAGCGTGACGATCCGGCTTTCCAGGCTGCGGAACCGCATGGCGTCAGTTAGCCGGCGCATCGGCATCGGCGGCACGCGGTTTGAGGGACATCCTGAAACTGGCGCTGGCGCTGCCATCGGCCAGGCGCGCGGCCTGCTCCAGCGGATTGCCGCCGACAATGTCAGGGTGCCAGGCTTTCAGCACGTACTTCCCGGCCGGCGCATCCACGCTGACGCTGCCGCTCGCGTCGGTCTTGCCGAAGTACGGCGTATCGACAATCCGTACGTAGGCGATCATCTTGTCATGGATATTGCAACCCAGGACCACGGTGCCCGGCTTTTCAAACGTCTGCGGTTCGGCCGTGGTGCCCGTATACAGCTTCTGGTCGAACTTGTGCGGCGGCGAGAAGGAATAGATGTGATGCCGCACCTTGTCGTTGTTCGGGAAATAGATCTTGCTGCCGGTCTGGATCACCGTCACCAGCGGGATGAACTTCAACCCCTTCTGGCTGATTTCGCCCGCTTTCAGCGTCTTGGGGAGCGGCTGGGCGCCATCGGCCTCCAGGTATACCACGGCGTCGGGCACCGGTTTGCCGGCTGCGTCCAGCACCTGCACGCTGATTCCGCCAGCAGCGTGCACTGCGCCGGCGCAAAAGAAGGCCGCCATCGTGGCGGAACGGATAAAGAGCTTGCTCGGCATCGTTCTCTGGCTTGGACGAGGAAACCTATTGTAGCGCTAAATAAGTGTTTCCAACATTCATCATGTTGTCACAATCACGCAGCAGAATCCTATTGTTGCCCATCTTCCGCCGGACCACCGTGAGCCCTTCCGCCGCCCTGCCCAACAACGTGACCTACCTGCGCCCCTCCCCGGACGAGCTGTTGGGCCAGCACCTGCTCGACATCATCCAGCGGCGCCAGCTGCACGCCCTGTTCCAGCCCATCGTACACATGCAGAGCGGCGAGATCATCGCCTACGAAGGCCTGGTGCGCGGACCGTCCGACAGTCCGCTGCATTCTCCGCTCAACCTGTTCCGCGTGGCGCGCGCCAACCACCTGGCGCGCGAAGTGGAATACCTGTGCCGCCGCATCGTGCTGGAGCGCTTCGCCGAACTGAAGCTGCCCGGCAAGCTGTTCCTCAACGTCAGCCCGGAATCACTGGTGCGCCAGCCGGACGGGGTGCAGGGCGAGACCCTCGGCTACATCCATGAATTCGGCATCAACCCGGCCAACGTCATCATCGAACTGACCGAGAACCAGCCCACCTACGACTATGAGCTGATGCGCGAAGCGGTGCTGCACTACCGCAACATGGGCTTCCAGATCGCGATCGACGACCTGGGCGAGGGTTTTTCCAGCCTGCGCCTGTGGTCGGAACTGCGGCCCGAGTTCGTCAAGATCGACATGCACTTCATCCAGGGCATCGACCACGACCCGGTCAAGCTGCAGTTCGTGCGCTCGATCCAGGAAATCGCCGACAAGTCGAACACGCTGGTGATCGCCGAAGGCATCGAAAAAGCCGCCGAACTGCTGGTGCTGCGCGACCTGGGCGTGGCCTACGGCCAGGGCTACCATCTGGGCCGCCCGCACGCCCAGCCGGCCAAGGCCCTGCCGGCCGAAGTGGTCAAGGTACTGGGCCGCAATGGCGTGGCGGTCTATCCGCAGCGCGCGGCCGACCGCAACGCCGTCAGCATCCGCAAGCTGCTGCACGAGGTCGCCACCGTGCCGCCATCGATGAACAATAACGAGGTGTACGAGATCTTCATGGCCGACCCCAAGCTGCTGATCATCCCCGTGGTGGATGGCGGCCAGCCGCTCGGCCTGGTCTCGCGCTTCGACATGCTCGACCACTTCGCCCGCCCCTACCAGCGCGAGCTGTACGGCAAAAAGCCGTGCGCGCTGTTCATGGATCCCAAGCCCATCATTGCCGAAGCCGACACCAGCCTGCAGGACCTGTCGCGCCGCATGGCCGACTCCGACGCCCACCACCTGTTCAACGGCTTCATCATCACCGACGGCGGCCGCTACATCGGCATGGGCACCGGCCACGACCTGATGCGCGAGATCACGCAGATGCAGATCACGGCGGCACGCTATGCCAACCCGCTGACCCAGTTGCCGGGCAACGTGCCGATCAACGAACATATCGACCGCCTGCTGGAAAGCGCCACCCGCTTCTGGGTCTGCTACGTGGACCTGGACCACTTCAAGCCCTTCAACGACGTCTACGGCTACCGCCGGGGCGACGATGTGATCCAGCTGACGGGCAACATCCTGGCCAAGCATGCCGACCATGGCCGCGACTTCATCGGCCACATCGGCGGCGACGACTTCGTCATCCTGTTCCAGAGCGAGGACTGGGAAGCGCGCTGCCGGGCCATCCTCGATGATTTCGCTACGGCAATAACCGACTTCTACAGCAACGAAGACCGCGAGCGCGGCGGCTATATCAGCGAAGACCGCCAGGGCAAGAAAGTGTTTTACTCGATGATGAGCCTGTCGGCCGGGGTGATCCGGGTGGAACCGCAGCAGTTCTATTCCCACCACCAGATCGCGGCGCGCGCCGCAGATGCCAAGAAACAAGCAAAAAAGATACACGGAAACAGCCTTTTCTTGGATCGCAGGATGCAATCCACTGAGTCGTCGCCTATATTGAATGCATGACCCCTTTTCTCTACAGCTTGTGCCAGAAGCCCGTCGTTGGCATTGCCATGGCGGCGGTGGCGCTGTGCGAGTTCCCGCCCCTGGTCAAGGATGCACCGATGCAGCTGGACGCGGCAGGCAGCGTGGTCAACGTCGATGTCGAGGTACCGGTCGACCTGAGCTACACCCTGCTGGTGGAGATGAGCAACCGCGCCGGCGATTCCCTGAGCAAGCAGGAAGTCAGCATCCTGGGCGACCGCCGCGTGGAAGACTGCCGTGAAACGGTGGACCTGGCCAAGGTGCCGCGCCAGGAGCGCCCCAGCTACGGCCGCGCCATGCCGTTCAAGGTGGAGGTGCGGCGCAAGGCCGACAATATGCTGGTCCATACGCGGCTGGTGACCACCCTGTGCGTGGCCAGCAAATGGGCCAACCAGCGCTCGCGCAGCCTGGGCAATATCGCGCTGGTGCGCGGCGCCTACAGCCTGCGGGTGGAGAATGTTGCCGCCCAGCCCGGGCTGGAGCGGTTGCACGCCACCGTGCTGCTGGCGCCGGGGGCGGAAAAACCGCTCACCGCGCAGCGATAGTCTCTTCCAGCCGTCCGCTCTCGACCCAGCCCAGCGTTACCCGGCCGGTGCGCGGATGCACGTACTGCACTTCCGTGAAGATGCCGTACTCGTGCAGCGCCTGTAGCACATCGCCTTTGACGACGAACGTGCCGCGCAGGCGGCAGTCGCGCTCGGGCGCGGAATGGAAATGCACGCGCTCCTTGCCGGCCACACGGCGCCCCGCCTGCCAGTCGGCCACGGCCACCTGCTGCTCGCGGGCACGCAGCAGGAGCTCGCCACAATCGGGCGCCGCGCTAGCGCGGGCTGCTGCGAGCATCGCGATGGTGAGGATGGGGACGGATCGCTTCATCGAAGTTAATGCTGCCATGGAAATGCTCGTCAGGCAATGCCGCGTCCACCACGCCGCCGCGCAAGCCTTCCAGATTGTGCTGCGCCAGCGCGTGGCCCTGGGCGGCGGCCTTGCGGTACCAGTGCAGGGCTTCGGCTTCATCCTGGACCACGCCCTGGCCGGTGGCATACAGCACGCCGAGGTTGTTCTGCGCCGCCGCATCGCCCTGTTCGGCGGCGCTGCGGTACCAGCGCACCGCCTGTTCCAGGTCGCGCGGCACGCCCTCGCCGCTGGCGTACAGCACACCGACGCTGAACTGCGCCTGGGCTGAACCGCCTTCGGCAGCCAGGCTGTACCACATGAGCGCCTGCGCCGAGTCGCGCCCGACGCCGGTGCCATGGGCATACATGCTGCCGAGCAGGCACTGCGCATGCACTTCGCCGCGCACGGCGGCCTTGCGCAGCCAGGCCAGGGCGCGTTCGCAGTCGGGCGCCACGCCGCGCCCGTTCAGGTAAGCCTCGCCCAGCAAAGCCTGGGCGCTGGACACGCCCTGCTCCGCCGCGCGGCCAAACCAGCGCACGGCCATCTCCTCATTCAGGGCCACGCCGCGCCCGCGCCGGTACATCTGGCCCAGGTTCTGCTGGGCGGCGGGATCGCCCTGGCGCGCGGCGCGCCGGAACCAGTACACCGCCTCCACATCGTTGCAGGCGGTGCCGCAACCGCGGTAGTACATGGCGCCCAGCTGGTTCTGCGCAAAAGCCAGCCCCTGCAGGGCCGACAGGCGCATCCAGTTGAACGCCTGGCGCAGGTCGGTTTCCACCCCCTGGCCGTTCTTGTACAACAAGGCCAGGTTGAACTGGGCGTAGGGGTCGCCGCGCTGGGCGGGGCCAAGGAACCACCGGAAGATGCGCTCCCGGTCCGCAAGACGTTTGCCCATCGCCGCCTCCCATGCTTCAGATTGTTATCTAAAGTATAAGAAGCGACTTCGGGCTGGGTTTGATTTGCCTCAAACTCAGAACTTGGCGCGCACACCAAATACGAAGTTACGGCCCGGCAGCGGAGAAACATCTTTCAGCAGCGAGGTCGACACGCGGATTTCATCGTTCAGCACGTTCTTCGCCAGCAAGAACCAGGTCAGGTCCATATCCTTCAGCTTTTGCGTGTAGGAGATGTTGGCGTTGAGCTGGTTGTAGGCCCCGGTCGGCGTGCTTTCGAACGATGCCAGGCGTTCCTGCGACTGGGCGTGGATCCAGGTCGCGCCCACGCGCCAGCTGCTGCTGCGGTAGCCGACACTGGCGCCAAAGCGCGTGGCCGGCTGCAGCGGCAGGCTGCCCGCATTCTTCAGTTCCCCGCGCGAGGTATCGGCGAACAGGCGGCCATTCAGGCCCAGGCCCAGCGGGTTGTATTCGACTTCCGCCTCGGCCCCGCGCACGGTGGCGTCGCCCTGGCTGAACAGGCGTTCGCGGAACTGTTCGCCATCATGCCCTTCATGGCCTTCGCCATCGACCACGCGGCCGGTCACGCGGCCGTAGATGAAGTCCGAGATGCTGTTGTGGAACAGGTTGGCTTTCCAGCGCACCAGGCCGGCAGTCTTCTGCACCGACAGTTCGATATTGCGCGAGGTTTCCTTGCCCAGGTCGGGGTTGCCCTGGTCGAAGGTGATCGTGGCGTGGTGCGGGCCGGCCGAATACAGTTCCTCGGTGGTCGGCGCCCGTTGCGCGCGCGACAGGGTCAGGCCGGTGGCATAGCCGGGTGTGAACGACCACAGCGCGCCCAGCGCGCCCGACTGCAGCGAGAACGAGCGGTCCAGGCCGGTCACCGGCTGGCGCTTCACGTGCTCCACGCGCACGCCGGCATTCACGCGCACCGGGCCCCATTCCTTTTCCTCCACCAGGAAGGCGGCGGTCGATTTCGAGCGGGTGGCAGGCACGGTGTCGCCATGGTGGTGGCCATGGTCGTGGTCATGCTCGTCCTCGCCCTCGTGTTCATCATGCCCTTCGTCATGGCCGGCGGCTTTGGCGGCGAAGTGCGTCAGCTCGGTCTGCAGGCCGAAGGTGCCGTGCCAGCCATTGATCGCCTTGTGCACCATCTCAGCCCGGGTCTCCAACGCACGGTTGGTGAACTGCACTTCCGGCTCGCCGTTCTCGCCCAGCTCCGCGTGGCGGTAATCGGTGTAGCCCGCCTTGAACTTGGCCGATTCGATGCCCGGCAGGATGTTCTTGAACAGGCTGTCGATGTCGTAACGCGTCTGGTGCTGGTCGATCACCGCGCCTTCGTCGCTTGGCACGCTATAGCGGTTGTCCAGTCCCGACACGGACGCGCCGACATAGCCCCAGGCGTCGATATAGGAACCACCCAGGCCGCCGCCCTTTTCCTTGGTGCCGGAATTCGGCAGGCGGCCTGCCGCCGACGAGGGGTCGCCCGCCACGCGGTTGCCCGGGATCTTGTAATCGCCCGACTGGCGCGCGTTGGCGTCCAGGTGCAGGGCCAGCTTGCCGATCGCGCCGTCCAGGGTACCGGAAGTGGCATGGCCCTGGTCGACCGTGCTGTAGCGCGCTTCGGCCTGGCCGGTGAGCTTTGGCTCCAACGCCGGCGGGATGCGTTCATTCACGACATTGACCAGGCCGCCGATGGCGCCCGATCCGTACAGCAGTGCCGCCGGGCCGCGCAGGATCTCGATCTGGTGCGCCACCGCGCCGTCGCCCGCCACCGCGTGGTCATTCGACAGGCCGGAAACGTCCGAGACGGCCATGCCGTTTTCCAGCATCTTCACGCGCGCGCCTTCCAGGCCGCGGATGATCGGGCGCGACGCGCCGGCGCCGAAAGCGGACGACGACACGCCCAGTTCGGACGACAGGGTCTCGCCCAGCGAGTTCGCCATCTTGTCGCGCAGTTCGTCGCCCGACAGCACTTTGGCCGGCAGCAGGATCTGTTCGGTTTCGCCCTTATGGAAAGGGTTGGCGGTGACAATGACCTTGGTCACTTCGCCGTCCTCGGCGTGGGCGAATGCGGATACGGCCGACAGGACAGCGCCTGCCAGCAGGGAGTACTTGAAATTCATGTTTTACCTCTGGATACGACAAACGATAGCCGGCCAGCGCCAGGCGGCGCGGCGGCAGCAGGGATTACTTCGTTGTGTCAGGCCAGGGGTGGTGCGCGCGAATCGTAGGCGCGCACGCTGCGCCCAGCGTGCGCGGCGGCCAGCGCCACGCCGGCTTGCGGCGCCGTGTACTCAAGCGAGGGGAAGGTGAAACTCGGCGTGTGGATCGCCGACGCCAGCGACGCGAAGGCCGCGCACTGGCTGCAATTGTGGTCCAGCGCAAGGCCGGCACTGAGGCCGCCCTCGCCGCCATCGACGGCCTGCTGCTGTTCGCTGCCATGGCGGTAATCCGACCAGTGCGAAACCGCGTGCGCCATCCCAAGCTGCTGGGACAGGACCAGCAGCAAGGCAAGCAGCACGTGCAGGATGTGGCGGTTGGCTTTCACGGCAGCTATTTTAAGCAAGGTTGTCGTTTATTCGCAAGGCGCGCGAAACAAAGTGCAAAACCGACAACCTCGTCAACTGAGGAGCGTGGTCCACCGTGGCTCGTCCACATAGAAGTTCGGATTGCCGGCTGAGAACCGTTCCAGCTCTCCCCTAACCGATATCATGGCGCGCCCCGACTCCTCCACGTCGTATCCCCGCCTGTCGCCCGTAACATTGACTGCACGCAAAGCAGCCCTTGCGCTGCCGGTTGCAAGCTCCTCGGCAATCCGCGCATGCGCTGCCTTTCTCGAACCTGCGGCAAGCTTGCGTATGGCCTGGTCGGGCTCCAGTAGCCAATAATGCTCCTGCCCCTCCGCCAGCACTTCCTTGCCGCTGCTGTAGGCTTCCTGTACCGATTCGAACAGTCGACGCTGGCACGGCCCCATGTCTTCGATTGTGCCCTCGAATGGGTAGGGATTCGGAACCACGCCGGCCAGCCGCTCGACCCTGCCATGCGCACGGCGCTCAGCCTCGACCGCATGGCGATGCGGGATTTTTCGGCTTGGCCAAATGCTGCCCTCGACTTCCTGCAGCGCGTAGATCCCGTTCCGGTCATCACCCGCGACGAAAAACTCGTAGGACATCCTCAGGAGCTCGCGGAGCATGAGCGCCAGGTGCGGATCTTTCAGCTTCTTCTCAACCAGCGGGAACGCTTCCTGGAGCACCTCGAAAGCCTGGCGCAAGGCGCGCGGCTGGCCCACCGGCGTATCGTCCAAGGAGGAAAAGCGGTCCGGACTCTGAAGCATGACGGACACAAGCTTGTCGTGAAATGCAGCAACCGTCTGCGGAATGTAACGTGAACTCATATAGATAGCCGAAATTGCGTTGGGCCCGATTCTGCGGCCTTCCCAGGCCGGCCGCAAGCCGCGCCAGGCGCGCTATCCGAACTTACGCAATGCGTCGCGCGCCAGGCCGGCGCCGATGCTGCCGAACAGGTCGCCCTCAACGCGGCGCGCGCCTGGCACGAGGGCGGCGATGCGGTCGCGCAGCAGGCGTACGCCGCTCGAACCGCCGGTGAAGAAGATGGTGTCGACCTGGCCCGGCTGTACGCCGGCATCGGCCAGCAGCTGGGTCACGGTGGCGCCGACGCTGTCGACCAGGTTGCCGACGGCGCCATCAAAGCCCGCGCGCGTCACGTCCAGCAGCGCCGGCGGCGCCAGGCGGTCCAGCGCAAGCTGCACCAGGTCTTCGGTCGACAGGCCGATCTTGGCTTCCTCCACCTTGAGCGCGAGCCAGTGGCCGGCGCGCTCTTCGATCAGGTGCTGCAGGCGTTCCAGCTTGGCCGGTTCGCGCGCGTCGCGGATCATTTCCGTCAGCTGCGCCTGCATCTTGCGGGTATAGGCCTGGTTGATGGTGTGCCAGGTCGCCAGGTTGAAGTAATAGCTGGACGGGACTTCGGCGCCGCTCAGGAACTGGCTGCCATAGCCCAGCAAGGGCATCACGCTCGACAGGCTGAGGTATTTGTCGAAGTCGGTGCCGCCGATATGCACGCCGCCCGTCGCCAGGATGTCGCCGGCGCGCTCGCTGCGCGCCACGCGGTCCGGTCCCAGGCGCACCAGGGTGAAGTCGGAGGTACCGCCGCCAATGTCGGCGATCAGGACCAGCTCCTCGCGGTCGATCTGCGACTCGTATTCGAAAGCGGCGGCAATCGGCTCGTACTGGAAGGCCACCTCGCGGAAGCCGACGCTGCGTGCGATCTCGGCCAGGGTGTCCTCAGCCACCTTGTCGGCGGCCGCATCGTCGTCGATAAAGTGCACCGGACGGCCCATCACCACATGCTCGAATTTGCGGCCAGCCGCGCTTTCGGCGCGGCGTTTGACTTCGCCAATGAACTGCGACAGCAGCAGGCGGAACGGCAGCGCACGGCCGCCGACCTCGGTCTGGCCGTCGATCAGGCTGGTGCCCAGCAGGCTTTTCAGGGAACGCATCAAGCGCCCTTCGCAACCGGCCAGGTATTCGGCCAGGGCGGCGCGGCCGTAGCTGGTTTCCTCGTCCTCGGCATTGAAAAAGACCACGGACGGCAATGTCATTTTGCCATCTTCGAGCTCCAGCATGATCGGGTGGCCGGGGCGCACCCATCCCACCGTGGAGTTGGAAGTGCCAAAGTCGATGCCGCACGCGTTAGCCATCTTATTCGTCCGCTAAGAAAAAGGGGCGGTATTTTACCAGAGAAGACGCGGCTAGCACGCCACAACCCAAGTTTATAAACGCAGGGCAACTATTGCCATGTGGTAAGATTATAGGATATGCGAGCAACCAAGCCCCAATCCGCCATCAACCCCGCCGAGCAAAAGGCCATCATCCTCCAGGAGGGACGCCGCGTCACCTCCTATGATGTCGCGCTCGTTGCCGGCGTGTCGCAGTCGGCGGTGTCGCGTTGCTTCAAGCCGGGCGCCAGCGTCTCCAAGTCCACCTATGCGCGGGTCATGAAGGCGGCCGAGAGCCTGGAATACATCCCGAACGCGGCCGCGCGCAGCCTGATTACGCGCCGCACCAATATCGTGGCCATCGTGGTCTCGCATTCGAGCATGCTGTACAACCCGGCCGCCCTGTCCGAACTGTCGCAGCAGCTGAACCGGCGCGGCAAGCGCGCCCTGCTCTTCACCATGCAGCACGAAGGCGAGATCGAGGGCATCCTGACCGACCTGTGGCAATTCCAGGTGGATGGGGTGGTGGCGGCATCGACCGTGAGCGCGGGGCATGTGGCCGAGTTCAAGCGGCGCCAGGTGCCGCTGGTGGTGTTCAACCGCCATCTGCGCGACCTGGACGTCAACAGCGTGCTGTGCGACCAGCAGGAAGCGGCGCGCGTGGTGGTGAGTCGGCTGGCGGCTGCCGGGCACCGGCAGCTGGCCATCATCGGCGGCCCGAGCCAGAACTCCGTTGCGCGCGAGCGCCTGCGCGGGGCGCTCGAACGCATTGACGAACTGGGCTTGCCGGAGGCGCCTGTGTTCTATGGCAGGTTTGATTACGCCAGCGGCGTGGCGGGGCTGCATGAGTTGATCGCGCGCCTGGGCGTGGTGCCGGATGCGGTGATGTGCGCTAACGATGCGATGGCCATGGGCTGCGTTGATGCGGCGCGCCAGCACTTGCATATCGATGTGCCGTCTGCCATGTCGGTGGTGGGATTTGATGCGGTGGAGGGCTCGAACTGGTTGAGCTATGAGCTGACCACGGTGCGCCAGCCACTGCATAAGATGGCTGTCGCGGCGGCGGATTTGCTGTGCAACCTGATTGAGGCCGATGGCGAGGTGGAGGCCGAGAAGCGGGTCTTCGCGGCACAGTTTGTCGAGGGGGAAACGGCCAGGCTGGTGGCGGCGAAGGCTGCGCTGGCGGCTTGAAAACCCGGTAAACCAGGGTCTGACCCAAGGGTCAGACCCTGTCTGTTCATCTTCCCGGGGTGGGGTGTGCGCCGTTGACCCTCGCCGAACGTCAAGGACTCAAACCCAAAACCTGTGACCCCGGCAAGTAAGGGGTCTGACCCTTGGGTCAGACCCTGTCTGTTCGTCTTCCCCGGGGTGGGGTGTGCGCTGTTGATCTTCGCCGAACGTCAAAGACTCAAACCCAACACCTGTGACCCCTGCAATGCAAGGGTCTGACCCTTGGGTCAGACCCTGTCTGTTCGTCTGCCGGGGGTGGGGTGTGCGCTGTTGACCTTCGCCGAACGTCAAAGACTCAAACCCAACACCCGTGACGCCCGAAATGAAGGGGTCTGACCCTTGGGTCAGACCCCGGTTTACCGGGTTTAAGCAGCAGCAATCCGCTTGGCGATGTACGCCAGCGACTCTTCCACCTGGTCCACCAGGATCAGGCACAGGTCGCCATCCTGCAGGCGATCCATGGCGGTATCGATCGCCTTGAACTCACCGGTGATCTCATCGATGCGCGAAGTGCGGCTGGCGCCCTGCAGGCCCTGGCGCAGCAGGCCAACCACCTCGCCGTCGGCGCGGCCGCGCTGGCAGGCGTCCTGGTAAAGCACCACGTCGTCGAAAGCCTTGCCCAGGATCTCGGTCTGCTCGCGGATATCCTGGTCGCGGCGGTCGCCGGCGCCGGAGATCACCACCGAACGGCGCTTGGCCGGCATCGCATCGACCGCCTTCACCAGGGCCAGCATGGCGTCCGGATTGTGGCCGTAGTCGGCGATCACGGTCGCGCCGCGGTACTTGAAGATGTTGAAGCGGCCCGGCGCATTGTGGCTGTCGGTGGTGAAGGTCAACAGGCCGCGACGGATCGCATCCCAGCTGATGCCCGCCGCCCACGCCGCAGCCACCGCTGCCATGGTGTTCTCCACCTGGAAGCCGATGGTGCCGTTGAAGGTGATCGGCACGTCGGACAGCGGGATGCGCTGCTCGTTCTTGCCTTCCACCGCCACCAGCTGGCCGTTCTCCACGTACACGGTACGCTTGCCCTGCGCCAGGTGGGTCGCCACCACCGGGTGGTAGCGGTCGGCGCCGAAGAAGATCACCTTGCCCTTGCACTTGGCCGCCATGGCAGCCACGATCGGGTCGGTTGCGTTCAGCACGGCGTAGCCATGCTCGTCCACGTTCATCACGATCACGCGCTTCAGCACGGCCAGGTCTTCCACCGTGGTGATGTAGTTCAGGCCCAGGTGGTCGCCTGCGCCGATATTGGTCACCACCGCCACCTTGCAGCGGTCATACGCCAGGCCTTCGCGCAGGATGCCGCCACGGGCGGTCTCGAACACGGCCGCGTCCACGTCCGGGTGGTTCAGCACATTGCGCGCCGAACGCGGGCCGGAGCAGTCGCCGGAATCGATCTGGCGCCCGTTGACGTACACGCCGTCGGTATTGGTCATGCCCACGCGCAGGCCGGATGCGGCAACCAGGTGCGCGGTCAGGCGCACGGTGGTGGTCTTGCCGTTGGTGCCGGTCACTGCGATCACCGGGATGCGGCCATCTTCACCTTCAGGGAACATGGTGTTGATGATGGCTTCGCCGATCGCGCGGCCCTTGCCGTAGGACGGCGACAGGTGCATGCGCAGGCCCGGCGCGGCATTCACTTCCACCACGCCGCCGTTCTGCTCTTCGATAGGACGCAGCACGGAATCGCACACCACGTCCACGCCGCAGATATCCAGGCCGATCATCTGCGCCGCTTCCACCGCGCGCGCCGCCACTTCCGGATGCACGTCGTCGGTCACGTCGGTGGCGGAACCGCCGGTCGACAGGTTGGCGTTATTGCGCAGCACCACGCGCTGGCCTTGGGCCGGCACGGAGTCGGCCGCCAGGCCTTGCAGCGCCAGGCGCGCCAGGGCGATGTCGTCGAAGCGGATCTTGGTCAGCGCGGTGCCATGGCCGGTGCCGCGGCGCGGGTCGGAGTTGACGATATCAACAAGCTCGCGCACCGAGTGCACGCCGTCGCCCACCACATGCGGCGGATCGCGGCGCGCCGCTGCCACCAGCTTGTTGCCGATCACCAGCAGGCGGAAATCGTGGCCGGCCAGGAAGCGCTCAACCATGATGTCGTCGCGGAATTCCTTGGCCGCGTTGTAGGCGGCGATGGTCTGTTCGCGGGTGGTGATGTTGACGGTGACGCCCTTGCCCTGGTTGCCGTCTTTCGGCTTGACTACGACCGGCAGGCCGATTTCCAGCGCCGCCTTCCAGGCGTCTTCCGCGTCTTCCGCGGTGCGGCCGGTCGGCACCGGCACGCCGGCTGCGTCCAGCAGTTTTTTGGTCAGTTCCTTGTCCTGCGCGATGGTCTCGGCGATGGCGCTGGTGGAATCCATTTCAGCGGCCTGGATGCGGCGCTGCTTGGAGCCCCAGCCGAAGCTCACCATCGAGCCTTCGGTCATGCGGCGGAACGGGATCTTGCGCGCAATGGCGGCATGCACGATGGAACCGGTCGATGGGCCCAGGCGCACGTCTTCGTCCAGCTCGCGCAGCTCATGCAGCGCAGCGGCCAGGTCGAACGGCGTGTCGTCCATGGCGGACTGGCACAGCTTTTCCGCCCACTGCATGGCCAGGCGGCCAACCTGCTCCTCGGTGTACTCCACCACGGTCTGGTAGATGCCTTCCTCCAGCGTGGGCGTGGTGCGGCTGAAGGTGACCGGGCAGCCGGCTTCCGCCTGCAGGCCCAGGGCCGCCAGTTCCAGCACGTGCGCCATCGGGATGGTGTCGGCGTGGCCGTCCGGCTGCAGCTGCGCCAGGCGCGGGAAACGGGTGCGCAGGCGCACTTCGAAGCCAGGGATCTTGTCGATCGAACGCTCTTCCGGCGTGCACGACACGATGCATTCAACCGCCGTGTGGTGGCTCCACAGATTTGGACCGCGCAAGGCGCGGGTGCGAATAACTTCCATTCCTCGTAATCCCGTTTAGTTTTTCTTGGTGTTCCACTCGAAAGTGCGCAGCGCAGCGCCGATCAGGTCCGGCGACAGGCCCATGGCCCAGCCGGCGCCAATCGCCGCCAGCACCGCTTCGGTGCGGTCTTCTTCGCTGGCCGGCAGGCAGGACGGCGGCAGCACGGCCAGCTCGTCGCGCCCGGCAGCCATGACAAAGCCGCCCTCGCGCAGGAACACGGCGCGGCCGCCATCCTGGCGGTGCGAATCGATGGCCGGCACATGCTCGTCCTTGCCGTAGAAGATCACGTCACCGTCGCACAGTTCGGCCATTTCGACCACCTGCGCATCGGATGCGTTCAGCACCGCCGCGCCTTCCGGCAGCACCACGTCGACCTGGGTGCGCAGCACGCCGAACATCTGTTCCGGGTTGTTGATGTAGAACTCGCCCAGCTCTTCGTGGCCGGCGGCGTCGGTCACCACGCCCACGGTGCACTTGTCGTAGGAGAAGCCTTCGCTCAGGATCATGCGGTTGGAATTGGCGAATACCGCCGCTTCCACATTCTTGTTAATCAGCAGGCGCTGGCCGGATTCCCATTCGGTCAGCGGGCCGCGCGCCACCGGGCGGCCATTCAGGTACACGCCCTGCTCGGTGGCGGTGCCGACATAGCGGCCGCCCATTTGCAGCAGCCAGCCGATCAGGCGCGCGATCAGCGCGTTCTGGCGCGAGCCAGCCACGCCGACGATCGGGATGCGGCCGTCTTCGCCTTCCGCGAACAGCTGGTCGGCGATCGCGTGGCCCACCGGGCGCGCAATGCCGCCGGCGGCCGGCTTGAGGTGGGCCAGCAGGCCCGGGCTGGCGTTCACTTCGATGATCGCGCCGCCCTGTTCCTCCAGCGGTTTGGAGATGTCGGCTGCCACCAGGTCGATGCCGGCGATGTCCAGGCCGATGGTGCGCGCCGCCAGCGCCGCCATTTCGGCCACGGCCGGATGCACCAGGTCGGTCACGTCGTTGGCGACGTTGCCGTTCACCTGGATCAGCACCTTGCGGCCGGCTTCCACCACGGAGTCCGGGGTCAGGCCCTGGCGCTTCAGGTCCAGCTGCACTTCCTCCGACTTTTTCGGTTCCACGATATTCAGCGGGAACTCTTCCGTGGTGCCGCGGCGCGGATCGGTGTTGATCTGCGTATCCACCAGCTCCTGCACGGTGGACTTGCCGTCGCCGGTCACCCACAGCGACTCGCCCATGGAGGCGGCCACCATGCGGCGGCCCACCACCAGCAGGCGATGCTCGTTACCGACAATGAATTTCTCGACGATGACGCTCTTGCTGCCGCCGCGCACCACGGCGATATCGTAAGCCGCCTTCACGTCGGCCTCGGTCATCAGGTTCAGCGACACGCCGCGGCCATGGTTGCCGTCGTACGGCTTGACTGCCACCGGCAGGCCGATGTCCTGCGCCTCTTCCCACGCCTCGTCGGCGCTCTTGACCAGGGTGCCCTCGGGCACCGGCACGCCGACCGATTTCAGCATGTCCTTGGTCATGTCCTTGTCGGACGCGATGCCTTCCGCGATGGCGGAAGTGTTGTCGGTTTCCGCCGTCCAGATGCGGCGCTGGCGCGCACCGTGGCCCAGCTGCACCAGGTTGCCGTCGGTCAGGCGGATGTGCGGGATCTTCCGGTCGGTGGCCGCATCCACGATGGAGGCGGTCGATGGACCCAGGCACAGCGACTCGACCATCGAAGTCAGTTTTTCCACCGTGGCGGCCAGGTCGTACGGCTTGTCTTCAATCGCCGCCATCATCAGGTCCTTGCCGGCTGCCAGTGCGGCGCGGCCGACCTGTTCCTGGCGGGTGCGGAATGCCATTTTATAAATGCCGCTGCCTTCGGCGGTCTGGCGCGTCTTGCCGAAGCCGGTGCGCATGCCGGCCAGGTTCTGCAACTCCAGCACAACGTGCTCGAGGATGTGGCCGGCGTACGTGCCATCGCGCAGGCGCTCCAGGAAGCCGCCGCGTTCACCGACGCCGCAGCGATGCTCGACCAGGCCTGGCAGGAAGGCGATCAAGCGTTCATAAAAACCGGGGAGTTTGTTCGAAGGGTAGTTTTCAAGCTCGCCGATATCCAGCCAAGCCTCGATCACCGGGCGATAGGTCCAGATGTTCGGTCCGCGCAGGTGTGTTACACGGAGAAACTCAATGTCTTTCTTTTTTGTCATGTTTTAGCTCTTGTACCTCTTGCGGTATACTCCGCCCGTCCTTCTATTTTCCCACTGTTTCGCAATTCTTGCCACTTGGCAAAGAGTGCCCGGAGTCTGATTCACAATGATAACAAACCAACTTTCCTCTGAGCTCAGCCTGACAGAACTTCCCGACAGGTGGCGCACAGAGATCCCGGCGCTGCTTGCTCCTGATGAAAACGTACTCGGCGCGCTGGAGGTTGACCTCGACTCCCGACTCCACTTCAACAAAGGGCTGGTCCTTATCACGGAGCGCCGCATTATGGCACGCGCCCCCGGGGAAACGGTATGGCAAGACTGGGCTTATCGTCGTGGAATGGCTCTAAAGCTGCACGACCACGCCGGCGTCGGCCACCTCGAACTGGTGGACGACAAACAGCGCCTGGCCGCATGGCGCTTCACTCTGGGCCAGAACCTGCTGGCTATCCGCCTGCAGGAAAACTTCGCGCGCCTGCATGAAGCGCATGTGGAAGGAAAACCACTACAGCAGGTCGAACAGAACGCCTGCCCCACCTGCAAGGCTCCGCTGGAAGCGGACCAGGAAGAATGCCCGGTGTGCACCAAGGTGGTCCACACCCCGCCTTCCACCTGGACCCTGTTCCGTCTGTGGCGTTTTGCCAAGCCTTACCAATGGCAGCTGCTGCTCGGCTTCACGCTGATGCTGCTGTCCACCGGCGCGCACCTGATCCCGCCCTACGTGATCATGCCGCTGACCGACAACGTGCTGATCCCTTACCAGAACGGCAAACCGGTCGATACCTCGCTGGTCGCGCTGTATATGAGCGCCCTGGTGGGCGCCGCCATCCTGGCCTGGATTTTCGGCTGGGGCAAAACCTATGTGCTGGCCCTGGTCTCGGAACGCATCGGCGCCGACCTGCGCACCACCACGTATGAGCACCTGCTGCGCATGTCGCTTGAATACTTCGGCGGCAAGCGCACCGGCGACCTGATGTCGCGCATCGGCTCCGAATCCGACCGCATCTGCGTCTTCCTCTCGCTGCACCTGCTGGACTTCGCCTCCGACTGCCTGATGATCATCATGACCGGCGTGATCCTGTTCACGATCGACCCATGGCTGGCCGTCACCACCCTGCTGCCGCTGCCCTTCATCGCCTGGATGATCCACCTGGTGCGCGACCGCCTGCGCACCGGCTTTGAGAAGATCGACCGCGTATGGGGCGAAGTGACCAACGTGCTGGCCGACACCATCCCCGGCATCCGCGTGGTGAAAGCCTTTGCGCAGGAAACACGCGAAGCGCAGCGCTTCCGCACCGCCAACAAGCACAACCTGGCCGTCAACGACAAGCTGAACAAGGTATGGTCGCTGTTCTCGCCGACCGTCTCCTTCCTGACCGAGCTGGGCATCCTGGTGATCTACGTGTTCGGCATCTACCTGATTTCCAAGCACAGCGTCACGGTCGGCGTGCTGAGCGCCTTCGTCACCTACGCCACCCGTTTCTACGGCCGCCTGGACTCCATGAGCCGCATCGTGTCCGTGACGCAGAAATCGGCCTCCGCCGCCAAGCGCATCTTCGACATCCTCGACCACGTATCGAGCGTGCCGGACCCGGCCCAGCCGGCCAAACTGGAAAACGTGAAAGGCGACATCACCCTGCGCGAAGTCGGCTTCCGCTACGGTAACCGCGCGGTCAACCGCGGCGTCAACCTGGAAATCAAGGCCGGCGAGATGATCGGCCTGGTGGGCCACTCCGGCTCCGGCAAATCCACCCTCGTCAACCTGATCTGCCGCTTCTACGACGTGGCCGAAGGCGCCATCCTGCTGGATGGCCAGGACATCCGCAATTTCGCCGTCTCCGACTACCGCCGCAACATCGGCCTGGTGCTGCAGGAGCCGTTCCTGTTCTTCGGCACCATCGCCGAGAACATCGCCTACGGCAAGCCGAACGCCACGCGCGAAGAGATCATGAAAGCGGCGCGCGCCGCCCACGCCCACGACTTCATCCTGCGCCTGCCGCAGGGCTACGACTCGATGGTGGGCGAGCGCGGCCAGGGCCTGTCCGGCGGAGAGCGCCAGCGCATCTCGATTGCACGCGCCCTGCTGATCGACCCGCGCATCCTGATCCTCGACGAAGCCACCGCCTCGGTCGACTCCGAAACCGAAAAGGAAATCCAGAAAGCGCTCGACAACCTGGTGGCCGGCCGCACCACGATCGCCATCGCGCACCGCCTGTCCACCCTGCAGCGCGCCAACCGCCTGGTCGTGATGGACCGCGGCAAAGTGGTGGAAGAAGGCCCGCACGAGGAGCTGATGGCCAAGGAAGGCGCCTATTACCGCCTGTACCAGGCACAAGCACGTAACGTCGACACCGACCTGGATGACAAAGCAAAGAGCCGCGAAGATGACAATTGATTTCCAACTGAGCCGCGACAGCTTCGGCAAACTGAACCTGGTCGACGCCAACGGCGTGCGGCACGAAAACGTCTCGCCGGTGCGCGCCTTCCCCATCCAGGCCCCGGAAGAAGGCCTGTCGCTGGTGAACACCGACGGCAAGGAAGTGGCATGGCTGGATCGGATTTCCGACCTGCCGCCGGAGATGGCCGACATCGTGCGGGAAGAGCTGGCCGGGCGCGAATTCATGCCCGAGATCACCCGCATCATTGATGTGGGCAGCTATGCCTGTCCGTCCACCTGGACCGTGGCCACCGACCGCGGCGAGACCAGCTTCGTGCTGCGCGGGGAGGAAGATATCCGCCGCATTGGCAGCGTCTCGCTACTGGTCTCCGACAGCCACGGCATCCACTTCTTGATCCGCGACCAGTTCGCGCTCGACAAGCACAGCAAGAAGATCCTCGACCGCTTCATGTAGCACGGGCGCGCCCGTTGCAGGGCAAATTTGATCTGGGTCATGGGCGGACGATGTTGCCGCCAAGCACAATAGCTCCATTACATAAAGTGGTGGTGTGCATGGATTCTATCGTTTTCGGCCCCGACCTGGCACTCGGCATCCCCGTGATGGACCAGTCGCACCGCATCGTCTTTGACCTGCTGGAGTCGATGCAATCCCTGGCGCGCCCCGCTTTCGACGCCGCTTGCCACCAGCTGGCGGCCGAACTGGCCGAAGACCTGGCGGAGGAGAACCGGCTGATGGCGACCATCCAGTATCCGCTGGCCGCCACCCACCGCGCGGCCCACGACGGCCTGCTCGCCTCCCTCGACCATGCGCTTTGCCTGCTGGCAGCGGGCGACGAGGCCGGCGCACGCCAGATCGTGCATTCGCTGCCGGACTGGTTCGCAGCACATATCAACACCATGGACCTGGCCCTGGCAATCGCCGCCAGCCGCCTGGAATAAAAAGGGGGCAGCCGAAGCTGCCCCATACACCCCCTACAGGTGAGAAACTTGTACGCGCGGATTATGCAACCGCGAGTTCTTGCGCCATGCCGCCGGAGGACATCGCCTCGAGCTTGGCGCGGTCGAGAATGCGCAGGTCGCGGTTCTGCAGCACGATCGAGCCATCCTGGCGCAGGCGAGCCAGCTGGCGGCTCACGCTTTCCACCGTCAGGCCCAGGTAGCCGCCAATGTCTTCACGCGACATGCGCAGCTGGAAGCTGGTCGACGAATAGCCGCGCTGGGCGTAGCGGCCAGCCAGGTTCAGCAGGAACAGGGCCAGGCGCTGCTCGGCGCGCATATGGCTCAGGAACAGCATCACCGACTGTTCGCGCTGGATTTCGCGGCTCATGGTGCGGTGGAACTGCTGCAGCAGGCCGGGAATCTGCATCACCAGCTCCTGCAGGCGGTTGAACGGGATTTCACAGACCTCGCTGTCTTCCAGGGCGACCGCATTGCAGGAATGCTGGCCGGCGCCGATCGCTTCCATGCCCAGCAGGTCGCCGGCCATGTGGAAGCCGCCGATGGTCTGTTCGCCGCGCTGGTTCACCTGCACGGTCTTGAAATGGCCGAAGCGCACCGCATACAGGCTGTGGAAGCTGTCGCCAGTCTGGTACAGCGGTTCGTCGCGGGCCACGCGGCGGCGGCGCGCAATGATCTGGTCCAGGCGGGCCACGTCATCCTCAGCCAGGCCCTGCGGCAGGCACAGGCGGTTAAAGCTGCACAGCGAGCATTTGGGTGCGACTGGTGCGCAATTCTTGGTGGCGTTTGCAGGGGTGATTGGGATGACCGGGCTCATGATGCTGCTCCTTGTTTTCGATGGAGACAGTATCGCGCCCGGAACCATTTCCCGGTATCAAGCTTCCTGTGTAGTTGCTGTAGTGGTTCCCCTACACCCGGTTCAGATGAGTCCGTGCTCCAGGGCATAGCGGGTCAGCTCTGCATTGCTGGACATGCCCATTTTCTCGAGGATGCGGCTACGGTATGTTGTCACTGTATTAGGACTGAGGTGCAGTTTCTCCCCGATCTGCACCAGCGGCTCGCCCTGGGCGATCAGCTTGAACACTTCCAGCTCGCGGTTGGACAGCTCCTCGTGGTCGCCGCTCGGGCCGCCGCCCACCAGGGTTGCCAGTTTTTCAAGTAACGCCGGGCTCACGTGCTTGCCGCCGGCCGCCGCCTTGCGCACCGCTTCCACCAGGGTTGGCGTCGGGGCGTCCTTGGTCAGGTAGCCGGACGCGCCCAGCTTGAGCGCGCGCACGGCGTAAATCTCCTCCGAATAGGTGCTCAGCACCAGCACCGCCATGCGCGGGCATTCGCTGCGCAGGGTTTTCAGCAGGTCCAGGCCGTTCTTGCCCGGCATTTTGATATCGACCAGCGCCACGTCGAAACTGCGCTCCGCCACCCGCGCCATCGCTTCCACGGCGTTGCCGGCTTCCCCTTCCACGCTGATGTCGGGCGCGGTGCCCAGCATCAGGCGCACGCCGTTGCGCGCGATGGCGTGGTCATCGACCAGCAGTACGGTGATCTTGTCACCCATTCTTATCCTCCAATGGCAGGCGCAGTTGCAGGGTGGTGCCCTGCCCGGCCTTGCCGCTGATTGTCAGTTCGCCGGCAAAGCGGCGCGTGCGTTCGTGCATGCCGAACAGGCCCCACGATTCGCGGTCGGACAGGCCGGCGCTTTCGATGCCCTTGCCGTCATCCTCCACCCGCAGCACGACGTTGTCGCCATCCCGGTCGACCAGCACGCGCGCCTCGCTGGCTTCGGCGTGGCGCACCACATTGGTCAGCGCCTCCTGCGCCACGCGGAACAGCATGGTGCTGCGCTCGGCGTCCAGCTCCAGTGCCGCCGCGTCGGGCGTGATATGGCAGCTGCAGCGCAAGCCGCTGCGCTGGGCCACCTGTTCGGAATACCATTCCAGCGCAGGCCAGATGCCCAGTTGGTCCAGCACGCTGGGCCGCAGGTCGGTGATCACGCGGCGCACGGTCTCGATGGCGTCCTGCGCCAGCTTGGCGGCATCCTGCAGCAGCGGGTCCGATTGCTCGCCGCCGCGCTCGATGGCCACCGAAATGTAAGCCTTGATGCCGGTCAGCAGGCCGCCCAGTTCGTCGTGGATCTCCTGCGCGATGCGGGTGCGCTCATGTTCCTTCAGCTTTTCCTGGTAGGCCGCCAGCTCGCGCAGCTCCTTCTGCGATTGGCGCAGCACGCGTTCGGCCTGCAGTTTTTCCTCGATCAGGCGCTGCTCGCGCAGCAGGCGGTCGATGGCGCCGGCCAGGAAGTCCAGGTAGCGGCCGTCGCTGTCCTTCACCAGGTAGTCGCGCGCGCCGCGGCGCATGGCTTCCGCCGCCACGGTGGCGCTGTCGGCGCCGGTCAGCATCATGACCGGGATGGTGGGCTGCGCTTCACCCTGGTCGGCCGCCAGGCGGGCCAGGAACTCCAGGCCGGTCAGGTCCGGCAGGTGGTAATCGAGCAGGATGCAGTCCGGCTTTTCGCGCAAGGCGATATCCAGGCCATCCTGGCCGCTTTCCGCTTCCAGCAGCTCGCACTCGAAACCGGGCGCCTGCGCAAACGCGCGGCGGCAGGCGATGCGGTCGACGATATCGTCTTCCACTATCAGCACGCGCACCAGGTTGGCCTGCAACTGGCTCATGGCAGCTCGCTGATGGTCCAGTACAGATTAATGGAGCGCACCACTTCCACGAACTGGCGGTAATCCACGGGCTTGGTCATGTAGCCGGCCACGCCCAGGTCGAAGCTGCGCATCTTGTCCTGCTGCTCTTCGGAGGTGGTCAGCACGATCACGGGTATGCGGCGCAGCACCGGGTCCTGCTTGACGTTCTGCAGGAACTCGATGCCGTTCATGATCGGCATATTCAGGTCCAGCAGGATGATGCAGGGCTGCTCGCTGCCCGGTTCGCGCAGGTACTCCAGCGCGGCTTCCCCGTTTTCCATCGCCACCACGCGGTTGCTGACATGGACTTCCTTCAGCGCGCGCAGGATGGTCATCACATCGACCTGGTCGTCCTCGACCAGCAGGATTGGCTTGCTCGTGTTGTTCATCAGCTCTCTTTCTTCTTCGGCAGGGTGAAGTAGAAGGTCGTGCCCTGGCCCAGTTCGGACTCCAGCCACACCCTGCCCTGGTACATTTCCACAATCTTCTTCACCAACGCCAGGCCGACGCCGGTGCTTTCCACACGGTCGCGCGGCGCCAGCGTCTGGAACAGCTGGAAGATCCGTTCAAAATGGCGTTCCGCGATGCCGGGGCCGTTGTCGCGCACGTGGAAGCGCCACTGGCTGCCATCGTCGCGCCAGCCGACTTCGATTTCGCCCTGCGGCTTGTCCATATACTTGATCGCGTTCGACACCAGGTTGTGGAACAGCTGCTGGATGCGGGTCGGCTCGCCCGAAACCACCGGCATGCCGGGCATCACGCTGACCTGGATATGGGGTGGCACCGCCAGCAGGTCCACCACCTCGGCCACCAGTTGGTCCAGCCGGACCGGCACCACCGCTTCCTTGATGCGCCCCACGCGCGAATACTGCAGGATGCCGTCGATCAGCGCGCCCATGCGGTGCACGCGGTTGATCAGCAGGCGCATATGTTCCTTGCCTTCGTCGTTGAACTTGTCGGCGTAGTCGTGCGCCAGCCAGTCGGCCAGCGAACCGATGCCGCGCAGCGGCGCCTTCAGGTCGTGCGACACGACGTAGGCGAAATTGGTCAGTTCCTCGTTGGCGCTGGTCAGCTCCTGCAGCAGTTGCTGCGCCTTCTCTTCCGCCGCCTTGCGCTCGGTAATGTCGCGCACCAGGCCGGTGAACATGCGGCGCCCGCCCAGCCACATTTCGGTGACTGCCAGGTCCATCGGGAATATGCTGCCGTCGCGCCGCAGGCCCTGCACTTCGCGCCCCTTGCCGATGATGCGTTTTTCGCCGGTGGTGATGTAGTGGTGCAGGTAGCCGTCGTGCGCGTCGCGGTGCGGGTTGGGCATCAGGACCGAGACATTGCGGCCCAGGACTTCGGCTTCCGGGTAGCCGAACATGCGTTCGGCCGCCGGATTCACGCGCTCGATGATGCCATGCTCGTCGATGGTGATGATGGCGTCCACCGCCGTTTCGAAGATGGCGCGCATGCGCGCTTCGCTTTCCTGCAGCGCGCGTTCGGCCTGTTTGCGGGCGCTGATGTCGTGGATGGTGGCCATCACCATCGGCTGCGTTTCCTCGTCCTGCAGCGGCGACAGGCTGACTTCGACCGGGAATTCGGTGCCGTCCTTGCGGGTGGCGAACAGCTCGAAGCCGGCGCCCATGGCGCGCGGGTGCGGGCTTTCAAAATAGCTGCCACGCAGGCTGACGTGGCCCTGGCGGAAGCGTTCCGGGATCAGGCTCTCCAGCGTCTTGCCCTGCAATTCGCCGGGGCCATAGCCAAACAGGGTTTCCAGCGCCGGGTTCACCAGCAGCAGCACGCCGTCCTTGTCGATGATCAGCATGGCATCGGTGGCTGATGCCAGCAGCCACTGCAGGCTGCGTTCCGCAATCGTTGATTGAGTCAAAGCCGGGTCCTGGTGATTGTTAAATCCTGTCATCCTATGATTGTAGCGTCACTGGCGGCAAGGGGCCAAATACATGCCAATCAGAATAAATCCGGCAAACTTGACTTAGGTCAAGCGGTACTGGTGACGGGGCGCAGCTTGCCCGCTAAAGTGGCACTAAAAGCGGAGACGAACCATGCTACCTGAAGAAATTGACCGTTGGGCCACCGTCCTGCGCCAGCGGCGCGAGGTACTGTCGGGCCGCGACATCGCCGAAAGCGCTGCGATCGATGCCGCCCTGGAACGCCTGCAGGCGGGGACGTTCGGCCAATGCCTGCGCTGCGGCGCGGCGATTTCCGCCGGCCGGCTGCAGGCGCAGCCCAGCGCCGCTACCTGCCTGGCCTGCCAGGAACTGCAGGAACGCCAGCGCGCCTTCGTCTCCTTCACGGCGGTCTAACGCCATTTGCCGCGATACGGCTTGCAGGCCGGCCCCTGGCGTTCCGCCCCATTGCAGACGTGGCGGCGGCATTCCACCGCCCCCGGCTCGCCCGGCAGCGGGCAGCGTTTGAACACTTCCCAGTACAACGATTTTTCCGCGGCAGCCCGGCGCTGGCCGGCGCGCGGCTTGGACACCCTGGCCGTCTTGCCAGCCCTGGCCACCTGCGGCGCCCGTTGCGCGGTTTGCCGGCCGGCTTTGCGCCCCTCCACGCCGCGCTTCACTTTCGCTGTCTTCAACGCGGGCGGTGGCGGCGGCGCGGCGGCGCTGGCTGCGGTTGACGGCCCGGCCAGGACATCCGCTGGCACGGTGTGGGCCGGACTGCCGGCGGCCGCTTCCTGGCCCGGCGGCGCAGCGGGCGCGCCGGCTGCCGCGGGCGGCGGTGGCAGCAGCGTGGCGACGGCGGCCAAATCGCGCTCGACACCGATGCGCTGCGCCACCAGGACCGCGCCCCCAGCCAGGCACGCCAGCAAAGCGCCGCACGCCATCCAGAACACCGGCGCGCGCCATGCGCCTGGCTGGGGCGTGGCGGAATGCGCCGCAACAGGCTGCTCCTGGCTTTCTGTCTGTTCATTCATGCGCCGAAGATAGCAACAATTGCCGCGTCACGGCGCATGCTAAGATAGTTACTCGATTGCAAATGGGAACCACCCGGCATGAAAAGCTTTCGAAGCTTCTTCCGCGATCTCGGACTCCAGCGCAAGCTTCTGCTGGTGTCGGTCTTTACGACAATCGCGGCAATGCTGGTGGCCCTGCTGGCACTGGCCAGCTACGACGTCCTGGTCGCCCGCCCGCGCCTGGTGCAAGACCTGGCCGGACGCAGCGAACTGCTGGCCCTGAACCTGGACGCCGACCTGAATTTCGGCGACCGCAACGGCGCCACCCGCAAGCTGGACGCCCTGCGCAGCAGCCCCGACATCGCGCGCGCCTGCCTGTTCACGGCCGACCTGCGCCTGTTCGCCTCCTTCAACCGCTACGCGAGCGGCAGCCGGTGCAGCTGGCGCCCGGAATTTGACCGCCCCGGCCACCGCTTCGACGGCAATACGCTGTCGATGCTGTCGCACGTGCGCTTTGAGCGCGAAGTGGTCGGCCACCTCGTCATCGACTACGAGCTGGCCTCCATCTTCGTGCGCCTGCGGCAGTATGGCCTGGTGCTCGGCGTGGTATTCCTGGCACTTTTTTCCGGCGGCGTCCTGTACGCAACCGGGGTCCGGCGCCTGGTCACGCAGCCGCTGCTAGCACTGTCCGGCGTCGCCGACCAGGTCACGCGCGAGCAGCGCTACGACCTGCGCTCGCCGGTCGCCAGCCAGGACGAAGTGGGCCGCCTGGCCTCCGCCTTCAACACCATGCTGGCCACTGTCGCCGCGCGCGACGCCGCGCTGCGCCGCAGCCAGGCCTTGCTGAACAATATCGTCGAAAAGTCGTCGGCCGTGATCTACGTCAAGGACCTGGACGGGCGCTACCTGATGGTCAACCACAGCTTCCGCATGATCCTCCCGCCCGGCGCGCCGGAGCCGCTAGGCAATACCGACGAAGCCCTGTTCAGCGCGGAGATGGCGCACATGATGCGGCAAAGCGACCGCGCCGTACTGGCCAGCGGACGCGCTTCCAGCCACGAGGAAACCGCGCCCGGCATGGGTGACGGCGCGCGCACCTACATTTCCGAGAAGTTCCCCCTGATCGATGAATTCGGCCATATCTGGGCCCTGGGCGGCGTCTCCACCGACATCACCGAGCGCAAGCGCAGCGAGCTGGAACTGGAAGAGCTGGTCAACGTCCGCACGCGCCAGATCGCCGAAACCAACCGCGAACTGGCCGACTCCCTCGGCACCCTGCAACGCGCGCAGGACGAACTGGTGCGCAGCGAAAAGCTGGCCGCGCTCGGGTCGCTGGTGGCCGGCGTGGCGCACGAGCTGAATACCCCGATCGGCAACAGCCTGCTGGCGGTGAGCACCCTGCTCGACCAGAGCGCGTCCTTCGCCAATGCGGTGGAAAGCGGGGTCAAACGCTCCGAGCTGAACGCCTACATCGCAGACGTCAACAACGGCAGCCAGATTGTGCTGCGCAACCTGCACCGCGCCGTGGACCTGGTGGCCAGCTTCAAACAGGTGGCTGTCGACCGCGCCACCTCGCAGTGCCGCGAATTCCAGCTGGATGAACTGGTGTCCGAAATCCTGCTGGTGCTGATGCCAACGTTCAAAAAGTCCGGCATCCGTGTCAGCCACGACATCCCGCCTGGCATTGTGATGGCCAGCTATCCCGGTCCCTTCGGCCAGGTGCTGATCAACCTGGTGAACAATGGCCTGATCCACGCTTTCGAAGGCCAGGACGACGGCGAAATCACCATCACCGCCCAGGCCAGCGGCCCGGGCGCGGTGGCCATCACGGTGCGCGACAACGGAGTGGGCATTGCCCCGGAAAACATGGGCAGGATTTACGATCCCTTCTTCACCACCAAACTGGGGCGTGGCGGCTCGGGCCTGGGCCTGAACATCGTCTACAACATTGTCTATGGCGTGCTGGGCGGTCGCATCGACGTAAAAAGTGCCCTCGGAGAGGGCACCAGTTTCATCCTCACCCTGCCGGTGAAGGTTTAGTGGATTTCCAGCTTGCGGCTGCCCTGCTGCGCCTTCTTGGGCAAGGTCAGCTCCAGCACGCCGCCTTCATATTTGGCGCTGGCCTGGGCATCGTCAATATCGTGCTCGAGCAGGAAACTGCGATACTGCTCGCCGTAATAGCGCTCACTGCGCACGACGTTGCCGCCCTGCTTGTGCTCTTCGCTGCGCTTGGTTTCGGCGGCAATACTGACGCGGTTGCCGCTGATATCGACCTTGATGTCTTCCCGGTTTACGCCCGGCAGGTCGGCCCGCACCGTGTACGAGGTTTCATTCTCATGCACGTCGATGCGGATAGGCTGCTGCCCTTCCCCCTCCCGCATGACGTTTCCTAGCCGGAAATCGCGGAACAAATCCTCAAAATTGCGGAAGGGATCGAAACGGGCCAGTTCTGTGATGGGATCATAACGTCTCAGGTTAGCCATGGCTTCCTCCTTTCTCTTTGCATCAAACATGATAGTGCGGCCCGCCCCGCCTTGCCAGCGAATGCGTCAATCGGACGGCCGCCGGCCTTTGGCGCCACCTATGGCTCACCAATAAGGCGATTACCTCTAATACAACGACTTTTCTCATGAATAAATAAATGCTAGGCTCTTAATTTGCAAAAATTACATCGGAGTAGCAATGATCGTCGGTATCGACCTTGGCACCACCAACAGCCTGGTATCAGTCTGGCAGGATGGCGCGCCGCGGTTAATTCCCAACAGCCTGGGGGATTTCCTCACCCCGTCCTGCGTCAGCGTGGATGAAGATGGCAGCATCCTGATCGGCAAAGCGGCGCGCGAGCGCCTGCAAACCCACCCCACCCAAAGCGCGGCGGTCTTCAAGCGCCATATGGGCAGCAATATGCAGTTCACCCTGGGCGAGCGCAAGTTCCGCGCCGAGGAACTGTCGGCCCTGATCCTGCGTGCCCTGAAGGAGGATGCCGAGGCGGCCCTGGGCCAGCCGGTCACCGAGGCCATCATCACCGTGCCCGCCTACTTCTCCGACGCCCAGCGCAAAGCGACGCGCGCCGCCGGCCAGCTGGCGGGCCTGAAGGTCGAGCGCCTGCTGAACGAACCGACTGCCGCAGCCCTGGCCTACGGCATCCACCAGCGCGACCAGGAGACCCAGTTTCTGGTGTTCGACCTGGGCGGCGGCACCTTCGACGTGTCGGTGCTGGACCTGTTCGAGGGTGTGATGGAGGTGCGCGCCTCGGCCGGCGACAACTTCCTGGGCGGCGAAGACTTCGTCAGCCTGCTGATCGATGAGTTTTTCAAGCAGGCTTCCATCCCGGTCGCATTGAAGAACGACGGCCGCTTCATGCAAAGCCTGGTGGCGCAGGCCGAACAAGCCAAACGCAAGCTGAGCGACGCGCCGGAGGCGCTGCTGCAGATCCATCACGCCGGCAGCACCTATTCGATGCCGGTGAACGAAGCCGCCCTGGAGCGCATCGCCGCGCCGCTGCTGGCGCGCCTGCGCTCGCCGGTCGAACGCGCCCTGCGCGACGCCAACCTGCATACGGCCAGCCTGGACGCCATCGTGCTGGCCGGCGGCGCCACCCGCATGCCGATCGTGCGCCGCATGGTGGCGCGCATGTTTGGCCGCTTCCCGTCCTGCGACATCAATCCGGACGAAGTGGTGGCGCTGGGCGCCGCCGTGCAGGCCGGCCTGAAGATGAACGACGCCGCGCTGGACGAGATCGTGATGACCGACGTCGCGCCCTATTCGCTGGGCGTGGAAGTGTCCATGCCGCTCGGCCGCGACCAGTTCTCGTTCGGCCATTTCGACCCTATCATCGAACGCAACACCGTGGTCCCGGTGAGCAAGGTGAAAAACTACCACCCGAACAGCGATAAGCAGACTTCCCTGCGCATCAACGTGTTCCAGGGCGAGGCGCGCATGGTGCGCGACAATATCGCGCTGGGTTCGATCGACGTCCCCATCGCCCAGGTGGCCGGCCAGGACAACGGCGTCGACGTGCGTTTCACCTACGACGCCAACGGCCTGCTGCAGGTGGAAGCCACGGTCACCCTGACCAAAAAGACGCATACCCTGGTCATCGAAGGCAACCCGGGCGTGCTGACGCAGGAGGAAATCAAAGCGCGTTTCGCCGCCCTCTCCGAACTCAAGATCCACCCGCGCGACCGCATCGAGTACCGCACCATGCTGGCGCGCGGCGAACGCCTGTACCAGCAGCTGCGCGGTGAAGCGCGCGAGGAGCTGGGCCGCCAGCTGATGCAGTTCGAGCGCGCGCTGGAAGCGCAGGACGACCGCACTTCGCGCCAGGCATCCCGCAGCTTCCAGGAAGTACTCGAGTACTTCGAGCAGCAGAGCTTCCTCAACCTGGACGAGTAGGCGGCCGGTGGCATCGGATCATCATGCCCTGGCCCGGCTGGGACTGGAGCCGGGCGCGGGCAAGGACGCCATCCGGCGCGCCTACGCCCGCGAGCTCAAACTGATCGACCTGGAAGCGGATCCCGCCGCCTTCCAGCAGCTGCGCGAAGCCTACGAACAGGCGCTTGGCATGCCGGCACCGCCCACGGCAGCGGCAGCGGCAGAGCCCTGGGTCGGCGCCGCCGAGGAGGAGGCACAGGAAGCCTATGACTGGATGGTGGCGGCGGTGACCGTGATCGCCAATGGCCGCCGCGTGGCCGACGAAACGATCTGGGTCGACGAGCTGCGCGAGCAGCTCATGGAGCAGCAACCCGCCAGCATCGATGGCGGCTCGCACCTGGAGCGGGCGATCGGACGCTTGCTGTCCCAGGGCTGGAAGCCCGGCCACGAAGCCCTGCTTATCGCCGCGACCCAGCACTTCGGCTGGGAGGACAAGGGCAACTGGCCCAACCTGCACATTGCCGAGGCCTGGTTCGAGCGCTATATCCTGCACCGCCAGAGCGAAGTGCTGCGCGGCCCCCTGCTGCGCGTCATCCGCGACCTGCGCCAGACCCATGATCCCGACCCGGGCCGCCTGCGGCGCGACCACGGCTACCTGCAACACTTCGCCCGCTACTACGCCAACCTGGCCCCGGTGATCGTCGACGAACAGCGCTTGCTGCGCTGGCAGGAACTGGCGCAGCCGCTCGGACCCGCGCCCGATGTTTCGTGGGCGCCACCTGCGGGTGAAGACGAAGAGTCGCCTGTTTCCACGTTTTTCCGCATAGCGCTCGCGTTCATCGCCTTCGTTATGTGGATCGCCTTATATAATCAATCGCCGAACCAATAATGCGAGACAGTTTCCCCTTCCTTACCCGCCTTGGCTTGCGGCCCGACGCCGACGCCAAAGACATCCGCCGCGCCTACGCGCGCGAACTGAAAAAAGTTGACCAGGAGGCCGATCCGACCGGGTTCCAGGAGCTGCGCGAAGCGTACGAAATTGCGCTGAACTGGCACGCCCACACGCTGCACGAAGCCGCGCAAGCCGCCACCGCATCCCCACTCGCCGACGCACCAGCAGCCGACGCCACGCCCGATGCCGAGCCCGAGCCGCCAGCGGCGCCCGAGCCGCTGCCCGACGACCCCTATCACCTGTCAGACCAGGTGTTCCAGAAATTCACCAGCGGCGTCGCCCTGCTAGCCGAGCGCCAGGAAGTGCGCCAGCCGCTGTGGAAATCGGTCCTCCAGCAAAGCCTGGACGACGAGCGCCTGCTGAACCTGACCGCGCGCACCATCTTCGAAGCCCGCATCGCGCACGAACTTGCCTCCGGCTGGAAACCGGGCCACGAGACCTTGTTCGTGGTCGCCAACGACGCCTTCGAATGGGAACGCGACCGCCGCCGCATCCTGCAATTCGGCGAAGCCGGCGCCATGGTGAATCGCGCCATCGATGAATGGAAGCTGTTCGAATCGCTCCCGCCCGAATCGGTCACCACTTTCACGCAGCTGATCAACTACGTGCGCGCCACACCCGAGCCGCAAGGCAAAGCGGGCCGCAACGACCTGCTGATGTTCCACCAGATGGCGAGCAACGTCTACACCTGGCTGGCCATCATCATCGAACGCCAGACCCTGGAAAACTGGGGCAATGCGGCGCAGGAGGAAGCCCAGCGCCCGGAACCCGAGCCGGCAGCGTCGATGGAACCGATGCGCGTGGCGCCGGAACCCGCCGATAAGTCCGGCTGGGCAAAACCCGCCACGCTCTGGCCGCTGTTCTTCATCCTGTTCCTGCTGCTGCGCGCCTGCTTCAACATGGTCGAAGACGACAACCGCGCCCGCCGCCACGACCAGCAATCGAGCCAGCTGAAGCAGCTGCCTGCGCCCGCCAACGCAGACCAGCCCCCGGCCAGGCAGCAGGTGGACGAGATCCGCTCGCGCATCGCCTACGTTTGGCCCGCCAGCACGCCCGTCGGCAATTATGTCGTTGAATACGAGGTCTTCATCGACGCCAAGGGCAAGGTGCTGGGCATGAACCTGCTCCGCGGTTCCGGCAACAGGGACTACGACGCCGCGGTGAAGACGGCGATCAGCGAGGCGCCACCGTTCCCACGCGGGACCAGCACGGTGTTCCGCCTTAGCTACGGCACGGAGCTAAACAAGGCGGAAACTAAAGGCAAGCGCGCCACCAAAGAGCAGCTGCAAGCGGTGCAGGACGAGATCTTTTACGTCCCCGGCGCTACCATTGAGGATGGCGAACTCAAAGTGCGCTACGACCTGAAGCTGGATGACAACGGCAGGGTGATTGCGTTGAAGAAGCTGAAAGCATCCCGCGATCCGCTGTTCGATGAAGTCGTTGCCGACGCCTTGAAAGCAACGCACGCTTTCCCGCCAAGCACGCTGCGCAATTTCTCCGTCGAGTACTCGCGCAACGTCCATCGCCAATAACGGCGCCAGCGAACGCCTAGCGTGACAGCCTGACCGGCGTGATCTTGCGGATAAAGAGCAGCACATCCCAATTCACGCCCAACTCAGCGCCCGGTTGCACCAGGTACTCATAGCTGAACTGCGGCTGGCTGATCCGCGTTCCAGCCGTGAGGCCCAGCAGTTCGTGCTTTTCGCGCGCCAGCGACGCCTCCAGGCTGTCGCCCGGAATAGCCGGCAGCGGCAAAGGATTCATTGTCGCAAAATCAAGGATCTCGCCACCGGCGCCGCTGAACTGCACCACCTTGTAGCCAGCGCCCCAGCGGCGATGCATCACCTCCCCCGCCTGCAGGTTGTAAGGCGTGCGCTGGAAGCCGCGCGCCACGTGCACGGTATGCGCCCAGATCACGACCTTGCGGCCCGGGTACATGCGCTCGGCGAGCCAGATCGCGTTATCGCCCATCTGGTTATCGCGCAGGTAATCGTGGTCCGCACTCCAATAGCTGGTCGCCTGGGCTTCCACGCTCTTCACCACCTTGCACCAGAACGCGTTGCCGGAGAACGTGACCGGCGCAGCATCGGCCTGGCACAGCGACGACTTCAACGCGTCGGAATGCTGGCGGAAGGCCACCTGCTGTGCCGCCGGCGGCGGCGTACGCTGCATCTCCAGCAGCGGCTGCGCCAGCGCGGCATACTGCTCCCAACCCGCACCGGCGCCGAGCGCCGGCACCGCCTGCCGCAAATGCTGCTGCAGACGCGGCAACAGCTCGGTCTTGCTCAGTTCACCCGTATGCTGCGCATCGATGCCGCCCAGTGCCAGCGGTTTGCCCAGAGCACGCTGGCGGTCGACATACTGCAGCATGCCGCGCCCTTCGGCCGTGCGTGCGTACATGAAGAAGACATTCCCGGGCGCGATGTCGTCCAGCTTCTCGCCGCGTTCCACACGCTCCGCCAGGCGGGCCATATCGTAAAAGCCGCTCTCCAGCAGCAGCACATCGAAACCCATCTTCTGGTGCAGGAACTTGAGCAGCCGGGTTTTCAGCAAATACTCCTCGCGGCTGCCATGGGTCTGCTCGCCCAGCGCCACCACGCGCGCCGAACCGATCGCTTCCGCCAGCGGCTGCAGGTCGCTGAAATCCTCAGCCGCAGGCTCCACGCTGGAGATGGGCCACATTTTGGCCGGCGCCGCAAAGCTGGGGGCCATCAGCAGCGACCATGCGCAGGCCGCGGCAAGCTTCCGAATGTGCATTGCAATTCCTTGATGTCAAAAAGATCACTTTAACACCAATTGCATACCAATTAAAAGCCCACGGGCGCTAGGCCACGTCCGCGACAGCGATTCGCTCGAGGCGCCTCCTGCGTTCCGCCAACGGAGGGTGGGTGTCGAAGACGCTGATTCGCGCCTCCACCTCCTGGGTCAGTAAGGACAGGGCCGCGATCATCTCTTGTGGCGATGTCATGGCCGCGCCATCCCTGTCGGCAGCGAACTCGCGCTCGCGGCTATAGGCAAAATAGGCACCCTTCAGCCCGTTCAACAACAGATACTGCGCGGCGATCAACCCCACGGGCCAGGCCGCGAGCGGCAGCAGGCGCGCCAGCCCGGCGCCGGCGCCCTCGAACCCGCCACGCGCTTCCGGGAAGACGATCACCAGCAGCAGGACAAGGCCCGCCAACAATCCCAGCGTCAACAATGCCCCCTTCAGGACACTTTTCGATAACTCTGAAATCAGATGGGGGTAAAAATAGAGCGCGTCACTGAAAGCCAGGATGAAGGCCTTGCTCTTGGCGTCACCACTCCTGAGGTGGGCAATCTCGTGCGCGGCGATTGCCGCCAGCTCCCGGTCGCTCGCCCGCTCGGTCAGCGCCGTCGAAAAGGCAATCAGCGTGCGCTTGCCGAACACATTCGAAATTGCAAAAGCGTTGGGTTCGCTGCTGGGATAGATACCGATTTGTACGCCGCCATCCAGGTACCTGGCGAGCGGTGCCAGACGCAGCCGCACCTCATCGCTTGTTAGCACCCCCTGTCGGTCAATCTCCCGGCTGACTGCGTCGTGGAAGTACCGAAAACTGACTGCGCAGGGAAAGGCAACCGCAATACACAAAAGGAGGGCCGGTGGCTGCCACGATACGGCAAAGCCAAGATTGTGGCTGAGCGCTAGGAAGGCGGACGTCAGGATAAAGATTGCCCACAGCGCGGCAATCCCATACTTCGCAAACTTTGCGTAATAGTTGACCATGCGGGACGGTTGAAGAATACACGGTGATGCCTCAACTATAACTCAGGCCCAAAGCGCGATTCGGGCAGGCCAACCGCATCGGTGATGGGTAGCGAGAATACGCCGCCGGCATAGCGTTCCGGCACCAGCAGGTCGACCAGTGCACTGGTAACGAACAGCTCATTCAGCTTCCTGCCGCCGAAGGCAGGACAGGTCGGCTGGCTGACCGGGACGGCAATGGCCCGTTCAACGCTGCCATCGGGCCGGTAGCGCACAATGCGCCCTGCGCCCCATTCGGCATTCCACAGGAAGCCGTCGGCGTCGATCAATGAACCATCAGGCTCGCCGCCGCCTGGGGGCAAGCGGGCGAACTCGCGCTCACCGCTCACCTGCTCGCCATAGTCGCAGCAGCATATGGCGCCGCCCAGCGAATCGCAGAAGTACATGGTGTTGCCGTCCGGGCTGAAGCAGATGCTGTTGGCGATGGCCACCGGCTGCAAAGGCAGCATTTCCAATTGCAGGTCATGGCCCAGGCGGTAAAAACGGCCAATCGGCGCGCGCCCTACGGCTTCGTTCATGGTGCCAAAGACAAAACGTCCCTGGCGGTCGCATCGTCCGTCGTTCAGGCGGATGCCATTGCCGGCCGCTTCCACCTCGACGATGGTCATGACTTCGGCTTCGGCGATGCTGAACCACGCCAGGCGGCTTTCCAGTCCCAGCAAAAGGCGGCCGTCGTTGCCCGTCAGGGCGAAGGACGCCAGCCGCTCCGGCATGTCCCACTGCTCGCAAGCGCCCGTTCCGGGTGCGAAGCGCCATAGTTTGCGGCCCAGGATATCGGTCCACCACAGGCGCTGGGTGCGGTCGCACCAGACGGCGCATTCGCCGAGCACGTTTTGGGCATCAACTATCAGTTCCACAACTACCTCCAGTTATCCAGTGCGTAAAGCGCCGACATGCTGCTCGGCACGCCGGGCCGGCAAACCAGCTGCGGGAAAGATGCGTGGTTGGGAGCGTCCGGGAACTGCTGCGGTTCCAGGCAGAGTCCCGCGTGCCGCTCGAAGACGCGGCCCTGCCCCGCCAGCGTGCCGTCCAGGTAATTCCCGCTGTAAAACTGCATTCCCGGGCTATCGGTATAGATTTCCAGCCGCCGCCCCGAGACCGGCTCCGTCAGGCTGGCATGCGGGCCGGGAATCCCGGCCAGCACGAAGTTATGGTCGTATCCTCCGGCCAGCACGAGCTGCGGATCATCGCAACACAAGCCGCTGCTGATACGGCGCGACAGGCGGAAGTCGAACGGCCCATTGGCCACGGGCGTCCTTGCCCCTGTCGGGATCAGGTCGGGCCGCACCGGCAGGTAATGCTCGGCATCGATGCAGAGCTCATGGCCCAGGACGTCGCCGTGGCCGGCCAGGTTGAAGTAGCTGTGCTGGCTGATGCTGAACAGTGTGGCCTGGTCCGCCACCGCCTGGTACATGCAGCGCAGCGCGCCCGACGCCAGCAATTCATAAGTCACCATCACCAGCAGGTTGCCCGGGTAGCCGCCCTCGCCGGCAGGGCTCAAACGATACAGGTTCAGGCGCGCCGAAGCGGCGGTTGCACCGCCATGTGCCTGCCAAAGCTGTTTGCTGAACCCCGCCGCGCCGCCGTGCAGGTGGTGCTCGCCTTCATTCTGGTCGAGCTGGAACCGCCGTCCATCCAGCGCAAAGCGGCCACCGTCGATGCGGTTCGTAAAGCGTCCGACCAAGGCGCCCATATAGGACCGGTCGCGCTCATAGTCCTGCAGCGTATCGAAGCCAAGCACGATGTCGATTTCCTTCCCATCCCCCGCCGCCAGCGTCCAGCGACGGATGATGCAACCGTAGTCCAGCACCTTCAACTGCATGCCGGCCCCGTTGTCCAGCGTGTACTCGTGGACGGGTGCGCCATGGGCCAGTTCACCAAAAACACGTCCGCAAACGGAGGGCCTCATCACGCTCGCCACGCGGCCAGCAGTTCCCGCGCCCGGCTCTCCAGCTCCGCCGGCGGCAAGCCCGGCTCGTACAGGCGGCCGCCAATGCCGACGCCATCGGCGCCGGCGCGCCGCCAATCGCCAAGATTGCCAGCGCTGACGCCGCCCACCGGCCACACACGCGCCTGCGGCGGCAATATCGTCTTCACGCTGCGCAAACCGAGCGGCCCCAGTGCTTCGGCCGGGAACCATTTCACGGCATCCGCGCCTGCCGCCAGCGCCGCCAGCGCCTCGGTCGGCGTGGCAACGCCCGGCATCGCCAGCATGCCGAGCTCCTTGGCCCGGCGTACCACGTCGGGATTGAAGTTCGGCGCGATCACCACGCGCCCGCCATGCTCGTACACGCTCTCTACCTCCTGCACCGAAAGGATGGTGCCGCCGCCCACCAGCGCATCCGCTGGCTTCATGCCGTCGATGATGCAGATGCATTCCAATGCACCGGGGCGGTTCAGCGGCACCTCAAGCAGGCGCAAGCCGCTCCGGAACAGGGCTTCCGCCACGGCCGGCGCCTCGGCCGGCGTCAGGCCGCGCAGTATTGCCACCAGGGGTGGCTGGAAATCGTCGATATTCATGGTGCTTGCACCTCCAGGAAGCGCGCCAAAGCGGCGCAGTATGCCTGCCCTGGGTCGATCAGTTGGGTTGAGTAGCCGAGCATTTGCGCCACTTGCAGGTAAGGCCCCTCCAGTCCCGGCGCAGCGATCAGCCGCAGCACGGGCAACGTATCGGCGCCGGTGCCCGCGCGCCGCGCGGCAAACTCGGTGCCGATCAGGAGCCCGCTCACGTAGGAGCGGGTGGAGGCTGCGGGGGCGTCGCCGCTGACAACCCGGGCACGCGCCTCGAACAGAGTGTGCGACAAGGCGTCCGCACGCTGCGCTCGCTCGGCGCCCGCGCGCAGCGCCTGGGCGTCTTCGCTTTCATCCATCAGCGGCGCCAGGGTCCCGCCGCTGCGCAGGGCGGCGAACAGCTCGCCGGTGATGAAGGTGGTCAGGCGCTGGATGACGCCTCCCGCCAGTTCCACCCACTTGCTGTGGGTGCCCGGCAGAACGTACAGGCCATCGCCATGGCGCAGTTCCAGCGCGCCAAACAGCTGGGTCTCTTCGCCGCGCATCACGTCCACGCTGCCATGGTCGCGGTAGCAATAGCCGGGGACGATGAAGCAGCCCGGCGCTCCGGCCACCGGTACCAGGGTTTCGGGCAGGCGCGGCAAGGGCACGCTATGGTCAAGGTAGGCTACCTCCTGCCATCCCAGCGCACTGCCCACCATGCCCGACATGACGACCGGGACCTGGGCATCCACGCCCATCTCCGCCCGCAGTTCCTGCAGCGCTTCGGCGAAACGGCCGCGCGCGGCCAGCGCGCCTTGTCCATCCTCATGCTGGCGCACTGCCTTGCCATCGGCGCCCACCAGGTAGGCGCGCCGGTTGCTGGTGCCCCAGTCGATTCCCAGCAGGAGGGACTGGGCTACCACTCCGCCACGCTGCCATCGGCATGCCGCCACAGCGGATTGCGCCAGTCCGGCGCGGCGCGGCTTGCCTCGATGACCCGTTCTTCGTTGATCTCCACACCCAGGCCCGGCAAGGGCAACGGTTCGATATAGCCCCCGTCCATGCGGAAGTCGGCGGCGTTGTGCACATAGTCCAGCAGCTCCGCACCCTGGTTGTAGTGGATACCCATGCTCTGTTCCTGCAGCACAGCGTTGTACGACACAAAGTCCACCTGCAGGCAGGCCGCCAGCGCCACCGGCCCCAAAGGACAGTGCGGCGCCAGCGTCACGTCGTAGGCCTCGGCCATGGCAGCGATGCGCAGGCACTCGCTGATGCCGCCGGCATGCGACAGGTCGGGCTGCAGGATCGCCAGCCCGCCCTGCTCCAGCACCCGTTTGAATTCGAAGCGCGAGTACATGCGCTCCCCGGCAGCGAGCGGGATGCTGGTCATATCCGACAGGCGGCGGTAATACTCCGCCTGCTCGGCCAGTACCGGTTCCTCCACGAACAAGGGACGGTAGGGTTCCAGCTCCCGCAGCAGCGGCTTGGCCATCGGCCAGGCCACCCGGCCATGGAAGTCGATGCCGAACTCGATCTCATAGCCGAACACCGAGCGGATGCCGGCGATGCGCTCCACCGCCGCATCCACCGCGCGCGCGCTGTCCAGCATCGCCAGCTCCTCGGTGCCATTCATCTTGAAGGTGTTCAGGCCCAGCGCCTGCAGGGTCTGGATGCCGGCCACGATGTCGGCCGGACGGTCGCCACCGACCCAGCTGTAGATCTTCATCCGGTCGCGCACCAGGCCGCCCAGCAACTGGTAGACCGGCACGCCCATGGCTTTGCCCTTGATGTCCCACAGCGCCTGGTCGATGCCGGCGATCGCACTCATGAACACGGCGCCGCCGCGATAAAAGCCGCCACGGTACATGGCTTGCCACAGGTCGTTGATGCGCGCCGGATCGCGCCCCAGCAGGAGTTCGCCCAGCTCGTGCACTGCGGCTTCCACTGTACGCGCACGGCCTTCGATGACCGGCTCGCCCCAGCCGCTGATCCCTTCATCGGTGTCAATCTTGAGGAACATCCAGCGTGGCGGCACGCGGAATGTCTGGATCTGTGTGATCTTCATGACCACCCCGCATCGACAATGTATTCCTGCCCGGTGCACATGGCGCCGTCGTCGGAAGTGAGGAACAGCACCAGCGCGGCCACGTCGGCCGGCATCAGGCTGGTCTGCAGGCACTGGTTGCGGCGGATATCCTCCTCCGCCGCGGCATCCACCCACAGGGCAAGCTGGCGCTCCGTCATGACCCAGCCCGGCGCCACGGTATTGATGCGGATGCCATCCCGCCCCAGTTCGCGCGCCAGGCCGCGCGTCAAGCCGGTGGCGGCCGCCTTGGCCATGGCATATGCCGGGTAGCCCGCGCTTTTGATGTGCCAGCCGATCGAGCCCATATTGATAATGGCGCCCCCGCCATGGCGCCGCATGGCCGGCACCACCGCCTGGCAGGCGAACAGCATGGAACGCTGGTTGATGGCGGTCAGCCGCTCCCACTCCGCCGGCGTGATGGCCTCCAGCTGGTGGCGCTGGTCATTCGCCGCATTGTTCACCAGCACATCAACATCGCCCATCTTGGCGGCGAAATAGGCGATGGTGGCCTCCAGCGAGGTCAGGTCGGTCAGGTCGCAATGGCGGAACAGCGGGGCCGCCAGTCCGGAGGCTTTCATGCGCGCGCATAACGCTTCCGCATCGTCGGCCGCGATATCGAGGAAGGCGACCTGCGCCTGCTGGCGCAAGAAGGCCAGCACCAGGGCCGCGCCAATCCCGGTGGCGCCGCCGGTGACCAGCACCCGCTTGCCGGCCAGGCTGGGGTAATGTGCCCATTTGCGTTCCATCGCCCCTCCCGTCATGAAGCGCGCGGCGCCACCCGGCTCGCCTTGTGCGCCACCTGTTCCGCCACCCGCTTGCCGGCGAGGAAGGCATGGTCGGAGTTGTAGTACTCCCACTCGCTGTAACGCCCGGCCAGGTAGATATCGTGCTGGGCCAGCCAATCGCGCACCGTAGCCACGTTCCGCGCCCGCTGGTGGTCGTACACCACATAGGCCACCGGCATATCGACCTGGTTGGCCACCAGGACGCGGTCGTCGGCCCGCATGAAGCCGACCTTGATCGCGTCGTCGATGCAGCGCTGGATCAGCGCCTCGCCGTCCAGCGGCAGCGGCTTCCAGGGCGAATAGGAAATCTCGCAAGTGAAGCCGAAGCCGCCGGGCGGGTTGCAGCCCGGGCTGGCATTGCCCTGCACGAAGATGCGGTGGAAAATGCTGTCCTCCGGATAATAGATCCAGTGCTTATCCGTCACATCACTGCGCGCAATGCCGATGTTCACGCAGCGGATCGAAATATGCCGCAACCCGCGCGCCGCTTCCCGCACTTCGGGCGGTGCCGCGACGCCGATCAGCTTCACCAGTTCCGGCAGCGGCATGGTGCTGACCAGCTTTTCATACTGGAAGCGGCGGCCATCGGCCAGGGTCACCACGTGTTCGTCCGGCAGCACCTGCGCCACTTCGGCCTTGAGTTCGACCTTGCCGCGGATCAGCGGCAGGAAGCCGTTCATCAGCGCCTGGAAGCCGCCCTGCTTGGGATAGCCGAAGCGCGCATTGGGCCCCATCGGGCGCGGTACTGGCTGCAGCGCACCGTCGATGATCTCAGCCAGGTCGGGCAGTGGCACCCGGCCACCGAGCCAGGAGGTTTCCATCTCGCTGAGCGGCACGGTCCACAGTTTGCGGTTGTAAGGAATGGCGAAGTGCTTGGCGATGCCCGCTCCCCATACCTTGTAAATGAACTCCTCGAAGCTCTGCGTGCGGCCCTCGCGTGCCACGGCGCTCGCCTGCGCCGCTTCGGCGCTGCCGTCGGCGCAGCAATCCTCAACGGGCGTGCTGGCGCAGGACCCGGCCGCCGGCTCGCCGTAGCGGGCATCGATGGCGCCCAGGATGCATTCCTTGATGACGTCCGGCGGCAAGCCGTACAGCGCACCCTGGAAGGGGTAGCGCGTGTATACGTTCTTGCTGTAGATCCAGGCCTCGCGCATCTGCCAGTGCTGGTTGTCGCCCAGCAGTTTGTCGTACAGCTCCAGCACGTATGGATCGTTGGAGAACATGATATGGCCGGCATGGTCGAAGGTGAATCCGCCGTCCTGGATCGAACGGCACCAGCCGCCGACCGTCGCGTTGCGCTCCAGCAGCAGGTTGTCCGGGCCGATGTGGTAGGCAGCGGACAGGCCCGTCGGGCCGCCGCCGATCACAATGCTGCCGTAACGCTGCCCGCTGGCGGCGGCACGCAGGGGATTAACCTTGGCGCCGGTGGCCGAGCCGCCGCCCGAAGCGCGTTCCGCCTCGCCCTGCGCTGGCGCATCATCCACAAGCGCGCCCTTCCCCGCCAGCCGCGCCGCCTTGCCGCCCGGCGGCGTGCGGTCGATCAGCTCGCGCATGCGGTCAGCGGTCGTATCCCAGGAGGTGCGCGCCACCACCTCGCGCATGGCCTGCGCCATGGCGGCGTCTTGGCCAGGCGTCTGGGCCAATGCTGCCTCGCAATGGGCGATGAACTCGTTGTGGTCATGGCCGATGGCGACGATGGCGCCGTACGGCTCCTCCACGTCGCGGATCGCCGTGCTGACGATCGGCAGTTCGGCTGCCATGTACTCCAGCACCTTGGTCGGGCTGATGTAGCGCGTCGCCTCGTTCAGCGCAAACGGCAGCAGGCAGACATCCCAGCCGGCCAGGAACTGCGGCAGCGCCTTATATGATTGCTGGCCCAGGTAGTGCACGTTCTGCCGCTGCGGCAGCGAGGCCGGATCGATCTTCACGATCGGCCCCACCAGCACCACCTGCCACTCCGGATGGGCATCGGCGATATCGGCGATCAGTCCGGCGTCGAAGCGCTCATCGATCACGCCGAAGAAGCCCAGGCGCGGACGCGGGATGCTGGTGTGCAGCGGATGGCCGTTGTTGCGGTCCAGCGCCTGTTCGAAATGCACCGCATCCACGCTACTCGGGAAGCAATGCGCATTGCCGTGGCGCGAACGCTTCGCTTCATACAGGCTGGGCCCACCGGTAAACACCAGGTCGGCGATATTCAGCAGCGCCGTCTCGCGCTGCAGCAATTGTTTGGGCGGATTCTTGAAGGCGCTCAGCTCGTCCATGCAGTCATAAATCACCAGCGAAGGACGCAAGCCTTGCAGCAGCGGCAGCGCCATCGGCGTATAGAACCACACCAGCACATCCTCGCCGTCCGGCGCCAGGGCCGACACCAGCGGTTGCAGCAGCGGGATCTGGTCGTCATGGAAGCCGACCGCCTGCACCGGCGTATGCGGCTGGCAGACCGTCAGGTTGGGCGCCGGCCGGGAAGTCACCATGCGTGCCTCCCCCTCCTCAAACACCGGCTCCTCGACAAACACCACCTTGTAATACTTGGCAAGGCGGGTGAGCAGGTGCTGGGGACGCTGGAAGACGAAGTCCCAGCGCAGGTGGCAAAAAACGATCAAGGTTTGCATAGTATTCTCCTCGGTTTGGCATAGTTGGTCGGTCAACCGTATCGATTGACGCAGAGCGGTGGCATACGGGGCAACAAGTACCCGGGCGAGCGGGTCCGGACCCTCGCGGTCCAGGTCCCACAAGCCGCTGCGATGCCAGTGGTCGGCGTTGTCCCAGTCCGGGCGGTCAATGGCGGGATAGACGCAGATGCCGCACACCTCAGCCCCCTGCTGGTGCGCCATGGCGACCTGCTCCGCCATTTCCCGGATCCACACGCCGCGGCCACTGCCGACGTGACTGGTTTCGGCCAATAGCACTGGCCGGCCGTAACGCTGGTGCAGTTCCAGCAGGATGTCGTGCAGGGGACGCCGGCGCGGATCGTCCAGGTGCCACCACAGGCGCAGGTTGGTGCCGCTCTCCCACTGGTTGCTGTGGTAGTAGTTGCCGCCGACAAGATCCAGGTAGCGCGGATGGCCGCCCAGTTCCGGCTCCACCCGCCCGCACAGCATGTCCAGAGCCTCGAACTGCGAAGCGCTCCAGCCGGCCGCCTGGGCCGCCCAGTCGGGCCGGTCCTGCGGGGCGATCACGTGGATCAAAGGGTCGCACTGGAAGAAGCGCGCGCCAGGCGAGATTTCGCGGATGGCGTCGATGGCCGCGACGGACGCGCGCACCAGCTGCCGCTTGCCCAGTTCGCCCGCATGTTCGTGGTACATATTCCGGCAGCGGAACATGTGCACCGACAGGCCCCATGCCGTGAACGACAGCTCGTTGATCGGCGAATACACAGGTTCATCGCCCAGCCAGGGCGCCAGAAAGCGCGCGCAGGCCTGGCAGAAGCGCACGAAGCGCGGCACGAAGTCGTCGCTGTAGATGTCGACATCGTCCGGCCAGCCATAGTGGCAGAAGGTCCAGCAGGTCTGCAGGCCCAGCTCGCGCGCCGCCTGCAGGCGGGGCAGCAAAGGCGAGAAGTCGAACTGGCCGTCGCGCTCCACCAGGCGCCAGCCTATCGACTCGCGCACGGTGCGGATGCCGAACTGCGCCAGCAGCGCATAGTCCTCGCGCGCGCACTGCAGGTGGCCGGTGACCAGGTTCATGTCCTGCGGCTGGCCCGCGTGGTTGACATGGTCCGCGCCCTCATACCCTACCTGCCAGAAGGTTTCGAAGGGATGGCAAGGTGGCTTCAGCACGGCACACCTACTGCACATTGCGGGTGGCGGCGCTGATCTGTTCCAGCGGGATCTTGGGCGTGCGGTCGGCGTTCAGGAGGCCGTTGGTCTCCTGGAAGGTATCGGCGAACTGGGTATAGCAGAAGCCGCTGAACATCACCGTCTCATTCACCACTTTCAGCAAGGAGCGATAGTGTTCAAGGAAAGCCTCCGCCGTGTTCTGGCGCGAGTAGCCCCAGGTGTGGTGGGCCGGCGCATTCGGGTCGAAGGCAATGCCGCCGAATTCGGTCAGCACGATGGGCTGGCCGCGGTGCGGGAAGCCGTCCAGCGTCAGGATGCGGCCGCCGGGGCGGCGCTGGTCGAACAGGGTGCGCACGGGGTCGGTGACCTCATAGCGCTGGCGGACTTTTTCCGGATCGGGATCATAGTCATGGATGCCGAGGATGTCGGTGGCCGACGCTTCCCAGCCATCGTTGCCTATCACCGGCCGGGTCGGGTCCAGCATGCGGGTCAGGTGGTACAGCGCCTCCACGGCATTGCGATGCGCCTGCACGGCCGTCAGGTTGGGTACGCCCCATGATTCGTTGAACGGCACCCAGACGATCAGGCTGGGATGGCTGTAATCGCGTTCGATCGCTTCCGTCCACTCGTGCAGCAGGCGCGTCATGGCGCGCGCCGTGAAGGCGTAGGCCGAGGGCATTTCCTCCCAGACCAGCAGGCCCAATCGGTCGGCCCAGTACAGGTAGCGCGGGTCTTCGATTTTCTGGTGCTTGCGCACGCCGTTGAAACCCATCGCCTTGGCCAGCTCGACGTCGCGCCGCAGGTCGTTGTCGGACGGCGCCGTCATCAGGCTTTCCTCCCAATAGCCCTGGTCCAGTACCAGCCGCAGGTGGTAGGGACGGCCATTCAGCATGAAGCGGTCGCGGTTGATCGAGACCGAGCGCATGGCGGTATAGGAACGTACCCGGTCCAGCACCTGGTCGCCGCAGTACAGCGTGAGTTCGGCATCCAGCAGGGTTGGGCGCTCCGGGCTCCAGAGGATTTCGTTGCGCGAGTCATCGATGCCGGGGTCCGACAGGGCGATCTTGCGGTTCGCCTCCTGTCCCACCAGCAGGTAGCTGTCGGCGGCCAGCAGTTTTTCGCCATGCCAGACACGCACCTCCACCGCCAGGCCCGGACACACGTCACCGCCCGCCAGCACCTCGCAGCCCAGCTCATAACCGTCGAAAATCGGGGTCCAGCGCAGGCGCCGGATATAGGTGGCTCCAACGTTTTCCAGCCACACGGACTGCCAGATGCCCGTGGTGCGCGGATACCAGATCGAGTGCGGCTCGCGCTGCCAGTCCTGCTTGCCGCGCGGCTTGGCCAGGTCGGCCGGGTCGTCTTCCACATACACCACCAGGGTCTGTTCGCCATCCACCAGTTCGTCGGTGATATCGGCCATGAACGACGTATGGCCGCCCTCATGTTCCGCCACCATATGGTTGTTGATCCATACCCGCGCCTGGTAATCGACGGCGCCGAAATGCAGCAGTGTGCGCTGGCCGCGCTCCTCCACCGTGAAGCGGCAGCGGTACCAGCAAGCGGAATGGAAGTCGGTGTCGCCGATGCCGCTTGCCGCCGACTCCGGTGCGAACGGTACGCGGATGCGGCGCGACCACGGGATCGGGTCACCAGGTAAGCTGAACTGGTGCTCGTCATCAAACTCAAACTCCCACTCGCCATTCAGTGACTGCCATTGTTCGCGCACCAGCTGCGGTCGCGGGTATTCAAAGTCGCCCATTGTCTCGCCTGCCCAAATTGAGTTTTCGTCGGGCCATCGTAGCAGCGCACCTGCTTCAGGGCGCTCACGATACGAACCGGAAAATGTTTGTGAAAATCGCATACACCCTTTAACTACCGAATGTATTCGAGGCGCAACTTCCACCGGTTAGCATGCAAGCCGCTCAGCGCGATTCCGGCGCCAGCCCGACCACACCAGCCTGGCGCTGCTCGCTGGGAGAAGCCATCACACGGCGGATGATCGCCAACGGCACGCGCCGCTGCAGCAGGAAGCGATAGGCCACGGACGGCCCGGCAATGCCCTGGACTGCCAGGCCGTGCTCGATCACGGCGGCAGTCTGGACATCAGTGCGAAGATTGGTTCTGGTCCACGTTGACATAAGGCCTCCACTTCGGGGCAACCTGGCCAGCAGGCATGGCATCGATCTCTTCCTTGCGCGCCTCCATCTGGCCGCCGAGCACAGCCAGGTCCAGCTTTGCTGCGCGCGCCAGCAGGAACATCCCACCCTCTTCTTCCCTCACATGATGGGCCACGTACTCGCCCAGCACCCTCACTTTGGCATCGTAAAGTTCGTCGCGCGAGTCCATCTGCCCAAGCTGCGACAACAGCGCCTTTACGGAGGCGTGTTCGACCTCAGCCTCGTCCAGCTGGCTTTCGCTGTCACTCACCGCTTCGCGCAGGGCCGGATAAAAGATCTCTTCCTCGATTGCAGCGTGGCGCTCAAGTTCCCGGAAAATGCGTTCGACCAGCTGCCGCTTGCCGGCGAAGGCGCGCGGCCCCAGCGCTTCATACTCCGTAAACATTGCCCTGGTGTAGGCGTGGTCCTGCATAAGTAGCTTAAGTGCATCCATAACTTCCTCCTCTGCCTGATTGCGATACAAGGATGCGCCGTGAATGCACACCGGGTATGTGCGCCTTGCCACACGCGCGCCATGAACGGCGGCGACTTCTTTTGCCGCCATGTGCTAACGTCGGCGCATCATGAAGGAACCCGACCAACCCACCCGGTTCGAGCGCCTGATGGCGCTGCAGGACGCGGTCTTCAGCGAATGGACTTCACGGGTGCGCAGCGATGTGCACCGCTCCGAAGCCGTGTCCACGGCCGTCCTGATCGATACACTGCCCATGTTCTACCGGCACCTTGCCGCGCTAGCGACCGGGGAAGCGTCCACCTACGACCGCTCGACGCTCGCGACCGAGCACGGCGGGGAACGTGCCCGGCTGACCGGCTTCGACGCCCACTCGGTGGCGCACGAGCTGCACCTGTTCCGCTCCGTGGTGCATACCATCTGGCGGCAAGCCAGTGTGCAACTGAGCGAAGTGGAAGTGGAGCGCGTCAATAATGCAATCGATGTCGCGACACGCGACACCATTGCCGGCTTCATGCTGGCACAGGCAAGCTTCCGCGAGCAGTTCTTCGCCGCGTTGACGCATGACCTGCGCACGCCGATCGGTACGGCCTCCATGGCGGTCGAACTGATTGGCGAAACGCGCGACGCCCACCGCGTCCGCGTTCTGGCCCAGATCATTGCCAAGCAACTGACGCTGATGCAGAAGATGGTGGATGACCTGCTCGATACGATGGTCGCCCACGCCGGCACGGCCAAGCGCTGGAATTCGCCGAGACCGACCTGCGCGCATTGAGCGAAGACGTAGTCGCCAACGCGGTCCTGACATCGGAACGCGAGATCACCCTGAGCGGCGAGCGGACGGTCGGCATGTGGAGCGAGCCGGCCCTGCGCCGCGCCATGGAAAACCTGCTGAACAATGCAATCAAGTACAGCCCGCCGGGCACGCCAATCCAGGTTGAGATCAGCTGTTTCGACGGCAGGGCCGCCTGGAAGGTCAGCAACCAGGGCAACGCCATCCCAAACGACCAGATAGAAGGTCTGTTCCAGCTGTTCCGCCGGGTCGAATTCAAACATCCGCAAGGCGTGACCGGCTGGGGGATTGGCCTGCCCTACGTGCGCAGCGTCGCCGAACGCCACGGCGGGAGCGTGATCGTGGCCAGCAATGAGCAGCAGACTTCCTTCGCCATCGACATTCCGCAAGATCCGCGCCCCGTCCTCGGCGCTGCCGCGGCGACAGGGAGCAACGGCCAGTCCGATCAAACCCAAAACCAAGGAGGCAGCAATGAATGACGCAATTGATGCAAGCGAGCACCTGACAGACTGGTTGCGCAACGCGCACGCCATGGAGCAGCAATCCGAAGCAATGCTGAAAACAATGGCCGACAGGCTTGAGCACTACCCCGACCTGCACGCGCGCACTGTCGAACACCTGAACGAAACCCGCTGGCAGCGCGAACAGCTGGAAGGCTGCCTGGAGCGGCTGGGCACCAGCCCATCCACCTTAAAGGACATCACCGGCAAGCTCATGGCGTTCGGCGAGAGCGCGGTCGCCATGATGTCCAGCGATGAAGTCGTTAAGGGAGCGATGGGGGCATATGTATTCGAGCACATGGAAATCGCCAGCTACACTGTGCTGATCCGCGCCGCCGAAGCGGTCGGCGACCAGCAGACCAAGCTCGTCTGCGAGCAGATCCTGCAGCAGGAGGTGGCGATGGCGGACTGGTTGCTGCAGCACTTGCCCAGCACAACCAGTCATTTCCTGTCGCGCTCAGCTCGGCCGGGAGTTAAGGCTAAGAACTAACATCCGGGCGGCGGGCAGCACGGTTGCCGGCGCCAGCGGCGGTGCCTCATCGGTTTCGGCTGGCCAGGTCCCGCATGAACTGATTGAATTTCGCCGGCTCCTCGAATGGAATGAAATGGCCGGAGCGTTCAAACATCAGCACCTCCTTATGCGGAGCCTCAATCTGGTCGAAGTATTTACGCGCCAGTTCCCATGGAGTGTTGTAATCGGACCGTCCAAGCAGGAAATAAACGGGGACAGCGAAGCTGCGTGCGGTACGCGGGAGGTCGAGGCCGAGCAGCTCTGGCCAGAGGATCGCCAGCGAAACCGCCTCCCCCTCCGCACCGTGGGCATTGCGATACAACGCTGCTTCCTCCGAACTGACCCCGGCAAACAGCTTCGCTGAGTTCATGTCGCCATAAAACACACCACCATAGTGGAGCAGCCAGGCACGCTGGGCTTTCAGGTCTTCCAGGCCCTTCTGTCCGGCGGACGGATAGTTGTGCCGAAGACGTTCCAGCTCACGAATCGCCTTGGCGTTTCGGTCCTTGTGCGCCTTATCGAGGACAAAAGCCAACGAGGCCCTTTCGTTCTCGACCGTATTGGTCATCTGGCCGACACCGACGTAGGCATAAAAGTCCCCCGGATAATCCCGCGCCAGAAGCGTTCCAAGCACTGTCCCCCACGAATGGCCGAGCAAGAAAATCTTGTTGCGCCCAAAGCGTTGTTTCAGCAGGCTCACCAACTCGTGCGCATCGGACGCGAGCTGGCTGATGCGCAGCGAAGAAGCTGGCATTTGGGGGTCGTATGAAAGCCCCGCCCCGCGCTGGTCCCAGTTCACAACGACAAAATCACGCTCCAGGTCGCGGTTATAGCTGCGGAACAAGAGAAGTTCGGAAAAGCCCGGACCGCCGTGCAGGATGAGCAGGAGCGGTTTGCTGGTGTCCGCCCCATGGATGCCGATCATCTGCTCCACCCCGCCAAGCCTGACTTTCTCCATCGACGAAATGCCACCTGCGGAAGCGAAGCTGGCCAGCATCAGCCCAATCAAAAGAACAATCGCACGCATGATCCATCCTTAACCGGAAATCGAACCAGCGCAGCTTAACGGGAAATCACAGGCATCCGCTTCCTGGAACGTGACCAACGGTAGAAATCGAGGACGAACGGAACAGGCATGCACACCCGCCGGCCACCCGCGCACGCTTGCGCAGTACGTCCGGGTAGACGGCGCCCGTCACGCGTGGCTCTCCAGCCGCGCCAATGTATGGCGCGCAATCATCAGCTCCTCATTGGCGGGCACCACCCACGCCGCCACCCGGCTCTCGGCCGTGCTGATGCGGAACGCGCCGCCGGCTTCCGCGCGTGCGCTCCCGGCGGCCGCGTTTAACGTTGCGTCCAGTTCCACGCCCAGCCATGCGGCGTCGCGGCAGATTGCAGCGCGCACGCGGGCACTGTTCTCGCCAATCCCGCCCGAGAAGACGAGCGCATCGAGTCCGCCCAACGCCGCGGCGAGCGAACCAAGCTCGCGGCCGGCGCGATACGTGAACAAATCAATCGCCAACTGCGCACGCGGATCAGCACTCGCCTCGAGGGTGCGCATGTCCGGCGAGATGCCCGACACGCCCAGCAAGCCCGATTCCTGGTACAGCAGCTTCTGCACCGCCGCCACATCCATGCCCAGTTGATCCACCAGGTACAGCACGACGCCGGGATCGAGCGCGCCGCAGCGGGTGCCCATGGGAAGGCCGTCGATGGCAGTAAAACCCATGGAACTGGCGACGCTGCGCCCACCCGCCATGGCGCACATGCTGGCGCCATTGCCCAGGTGTGCCGCCACCACCCTCGCACTGGCCAGCGCCGGATCGGCCAACGGCAAGCAGTACGCGATATGTTCATAGGACAAGCCGTGGAAGCCGTAGCGGCGCACACCCAGGCTGGTAATCGATTCCGGCAGCGCGAACGCCTGGGCCAGGGCTGGCTGGCCGACGTGGAAGGCGGTGTCGAAGCAGCCCACCTGCGGCACGCCCGGCGCCAGCGCCGCCACCGCGCGCACCGGCGCCAGGTTGTGCGGCAGGTGCAGGGGCGCCAACGGCGCAAGTGTTTCCAGATAGGACAGCGCCTCGTCATCCAGCAATTGCGGGCCACTGTAGCGCACCCCGCCATGCACGATGCGGTGCCCGATGCCGCGCACCCGCAGGCCCTGCAGGTGGCCGCCAGCGAAATCGATCAGGAAAGCCATGGCGGCGTGGTGGTCGAGCGGCGCGTCGGCCCAGCTGCGTTCGCCCACCACCGCACCCTGGAAGTCCTGTGCGCTGAACCGGGTGGTACCCCGGTACAGGTTCTCCACCTTGCCTTTCAAGCTGGGTAGCAATGCCGGCCCAACGAACAGCGTGAACTTGATACTCGATGAACCCGCGTTGATGACGATAATACAGTCGGCCGCCTCCAATACTCAGCCTCCCAGTATCCGCGCGCCGTCCAGTTTACGACGCGCCACCAGCACTGCCACCGCGCACGAGGCCAGCCGCGCCGCAACCGAGTCGGCGCGGCTGGTGAGGATGAGCGGCACGCGCGCGCCCAGCACAATGCCGGCCGCGGCCGCGCCAGCCATGAAGGTGAGGCTTTTGGCCAGCATATTGCCCGCTTCCAGGTCAGGCGCGACCAGTACATTGGCGCGGCCCGCCACGTCGGAAACAAGGTGCTTGATGGCGGCCGCGCCGGGGTCGATGGCATTGTCCATGGCGAGCGGTCCGTCCAATACGGCCCCGGTGATCTGGCCCCGGTCGGCCATCTTGCACAGCGCGGCCGCGTCGATGGTTGATGGCATCTTGGCGCTTACCGTCTCAACCGCTGCCAGGATCGCCACCCTTACTTCGCCGAATTCCAGTACGTGCGCCAGGTCGATCGCGTTTTGTACGATGTCGGCCTTCTCGTTCAGCGTGGGTGCGATATTGATGGCCGCATCGGTGATGATCAGGGGCGCGCTGCGGCCCGGGACTTCCATCACGAAGCAATGGCTCAGCCGGCGCGCTGTGCGCAGGCCAGTATCGGCCGCCACCACGGCGGCCATCAGTTCATCGGTGTGCAGGCTGCCCTTCATCAGGGCGGCAGCCTTCCCTTCCCGCACCAGCTGCACCGCGCGCGCCGCCGAGGCGTGGCTATGTTCGGTATCCACCAGTGGCAGCGCAGCGATATCCAGGCGCGCCGCCTCGGCCGCGCTGCGGATCCGCTCGCCCGGTCCGACCAGGATGGGCTCGATCAGACCAAGACGGGCCGCGTCCAGCGCCGCTTCCAGCGCATACGCATCGCAGGGGTGGGCCAGCGCCACCGCAACCGGGCCGGCCTTACGCGCGGCCGCAATCACGCTTTCATAATGCGGGTATTGATCCTGCCCAATTTCCACGGGAACTCCATGTGATTTTTGGCAATCTTAGCAGTAAAATTTGGTAAAAGTCATTAATCTCCTATCGCGCCGCAGAATGTCATATGACATCTAAAACGATTCGCACCCTGCTTGCTCTCGCCCTGCTGGCATTCAGCCAGCTTTGCTCCGCGTTGCAACCGCCTTCGCCGCCGTCCCAGGCTGCCGCACCTGCCGCCTCACTCGCATTGGGCGGACGGACGATATTTACCTTCCGCTCGACGCTAAGCGGCTATCCGCCACAGGAGCGCGCGGATGCAGCCGAGCGGCGCCTTGAACGTGCACTTGCGCAGAATGGCCCGCAACGCCCGAGCATCCGGTCGATCAGCGAAGGCACGCAGGTACTCCTGGATGGCTCGCTGCTGTTCCTGATCGCCCCGGGCGATGTCAATTCCCTTGCCGGCGACACGCCGGAGCTCCTGGCGCAAGAGAGTGCCGCCCAACTCGAGAAGGCGCTCCAGGAGCGCCGCGAGCAGCACAGTCCGCGCTATATCGCGCAGGCGCTTGGCCTTTGCGCCGCGGCGACCGTTGCACTCGCGCTGATGCTGTGGGCCCTGGCCGCGATCAGGCGTCACTCGAATCGGCGGCTGGAAGCAGTGCTCGGGCGCCGCCTCGCGCGGGTCAAGGTGCACAACGTGCGGGTGCTCGACGCGGCACACCTGATCCATTTCTCGCGCAGGACGTTGGACATCCTGGCCTGGCTGGCCGCGCTTCTCGGCGCCTATATCTGGCTGGCCTTCGTTTTAGCCAGAATCCCCTTTGCCCGGATCTGGGGAGAACGCCTGCAGCAATTCCTGTTCGACACGGCAATTGGCCTGGCGACCAGCGCCGCGAATGCGGTCCCCGGCCTGGTCATCGTAGTGATCATCGTGCTGCTGGCCCGGCTTGCCACCGCAACGCTCGCCTCTGTTTTCAAGCGGATTGAAAGTGGTGAACTTCAGTTTGGCTGGCTGGATTGTGATACGGCGGTCCCGACGCGCCGGCTGGCGGTGGTTGTGATCTGGCTGTTTGCCCTTGCAATGGCATATCCCTACCTTCCCGGCGCGCATACCGCCGCCTTCCAGGGTGTAACCGTGCTCGCGGGGCTGATGCTGTCGATTGGCGCATCGAGCATCGTCAGCCAGGGAGCATCCGGACTGATCCTGATGTACACGCGGGCCTTGCGCAAAGGCGACTATGTGAGCATCGGTGATGTGCAGGGGACCGTCGTCGAGCCGGGGATATTCGACACCCGCTTGCGTACCGGGATGGGAGTCGACGTGGCCATGCCAAACGCCTGGGTCTTATCGAATACGATCAAGAATTATTCTCGTGCCGTGCCGGGCGCCTTTGTGCTCGATACAACCGTGACGATCGGTTATGACACGCCCTGGCGGCAGGTGCACGCGATGCTTGAGGAGGCAGCCAGGCTGACGGACGGCATTGCAGCGGAGCCCCGCCCCTACGTGATCCAGTGCGCGCTGTCGGACTTCTACATCGAGTACAAGCTCATCTCGTGCTCCACCCTAAGTTCACCCGGCACGCGTGCCGAACTATTGAGCCGCCTGCATCAGAACGTGCTCGACGTCTTCAACCGCGAAGGCGTGCAGATCATGTCGCCGCATTTCATGCAAGAACCGCTGCATCCACAGACCGTACCGCCTGATCGCTGGTACCCGGCACATTCCCTTGCGTCCGGTACGCCATCGGAAGTCACGATGAAAGAGTAAATTCTTGGTAATATTGCAGAAAGACATTTCATTGCTAAAGGTATCCAATGCTCTCCAGATATGTCCTGGCGCTTAACGCCCTTCTCTTTTGCGGCACACTCAGCGCAGCGGCACCTTACGAGGGGCGCATAAAGGGCGCCCAGACGGCGGAGTACACCGTTCAAGCAAAAGCCGGCCAACAGCTGGGCGTTACACTGAAGTCCAGCAACCGTTCCGCGTACTTCAACGTGCAGGCGGCCGGGGCCGAAGAGGCTGAATTCATTGGCTCGATTAAAGGGAACCACTATGCAGCCACTGTCCCCTCTGATACCAGCTACCGCGTCACCGTCTACCTGATGCGAAGCGCGGCGCGCCGCAATGCCACCGCAGACTACCGACTCCAGATTGACCTCAAATGAAACTCTATCTTGGACTGATCTCGCTCGCGCTGGCGGGCTGTACTTCCATGCGCGCCAGCACGCCGCCGGCGCCACAGCTGTTGCGCGACGGAGTAGTGCTCGAGCGCTCCTTGCCTGCCGAACTGCCAGCGGAAAGTACGCCCTTCCCCGGCAGCCAGATGGTCCTGGTATCGACCGATAGCGCGGCGGGACTGCTGGTCCCCGTACCCTTCGTAACCGATGTTGTGATGTCTGCGGTACATAAGCAGGATGCCCGCTCGTTAGGCGCAAGCCTGAAAGCACTGGACCCATACCAGACGATGGCAAAAGCCATGGGTGGCAGCGCCATGCTGAGTGCGGACGGCAAAGGCGTGGCCTTGCGCCCTCTGGCGTACCTGGTCGACTGCAGCGATGCGCAGTACCGCCTGGCGATGGTGGCGCGTATCGACACGCCCCAGTGGATGGGGCGCTACATGACGCACCTGTCCACCACTTTGCCGCGCTCCGCGCTGCATGGCGAAGACCCGGCACTGGCCGGCAAGCTGCAAACCGAAATGGGGCAAGCCGCATCCATCCTCCGCAGCATGCTTGAGCGCGATGCGCGCGGCGAGTTGAGCGCGGTGCTGTATCGTGCCGATGTCGGTAGCTACCACCTGGCTTGTTCCACGATTTCGGGCGTGCTGTCGCCAAAGCTCATGCTCGCGCGCAATGCGGAGGTTGTCGAGGACGCCGCCGACCACATCATCGTACGCGTCATGGGCGATCCAAGCCATTCCGGGCCGACCGGCGGCCTGCTATACGGAATGCACTATCTGCGCAAGGACCAGTTGCATACTTTAGAGCGTAAGGCGCCATGACGCGGTTGCCGCTGACGGTATCAAACTCCCTGCTGATCCTGGCGGCCTGGCTGTTGCTGACCGTGGGGGTTGGTCAATGGCTTTCGCCAGGGCCACAGCAGGCGCTTGCGGATACCGTCACGAACGGCATCGGGCTACCGTGGGTGCTGGCGATAGTGCTGCTATGCGGCGTGATCAAGGTCCACGGCGATCCTCGCGCACTGGGCCTTCGCGCGCCACCGCAGGCGGTCTCGTGGCGTCTCGTGTGGCTGCCACTAGCCTATGCCAGCGCGATGCTGGCGCTCGACATGCTGAATGGATTGCCGCCACAACGCGTGCTGGTCTTCGTCGCCATCAACACCGCCCTCGTTGGACTTTCAGAAGAGTTGATGTTCCGGGGTGTGTTGTTCACCGGTTTCCTCTCCCGCTTCACCATCTGGCCAGCGATGTTGCTGTCATCCGCAGTCTTTGGTGCGGCGCACGCACTCAACGTGTTCACCACTGGGCTATGGGATGCGGCACTGCTGCAGTCCGTTTGCGCCTTTCTGCAAGGATTCGGCTATCTTGCCATCCGCATACGCACGGGATCGCTGTGGCCGATGACGCTCGTCCATGCCATGTGGGACTTTTCCCTGATGAGCGCTGCCTTGGCGCCGCGCTCCGAAACCAGTGCGCCGGCAAATGCGGCCCTGTTCGGCCCCATCCTGATCGCCCTTCCCCTTTTTTTGTATGGCTTGTACCTGATGCGCGGGCATTCCGCCCGCGTGCAACTTTCGACGGAGACGAAACGATGAGCGTTATTGTTGCGATCTTGATGACGATGGCCGCCGCTGCCGGTGACCAGGGCGAGGAACCACGCGGGGATGACCTGCAGCTGGTGTGTTACGGCGGGGCGCAAAAGACGACCACTCAGGTGAACAGTGGTTTTGAATGGGACGCCGACCAGCACAAGTATGTTCCGAAGATGCGGGTCGAAACGGGAAAAGACAGTTTTGAGGCGGCAGTCAATGTATCGATTCACAATGAGCGTGGAACAATCAAACTGCCGAAAAGCCTTGTTCCGCCGATCAATTCCGGCGCCAATCCCGATGGGTGGCCCATTGATGACCTGATCGTCGGACACAACCAGATCCGCGGAAAGTTCCGCTTGAACGCGCTGAATCAGCCGACCTTGTCGATTGACCGGCGCACGGGCGTCATGACGATCGAAGGACTCATCAAATTCACCGGCCGCTGCGACGCCGACGAGGGCCACCGCCGCTTCTAGGAGACCTTGCCCGCAAGCCCTCCTCCCCACGCCAAACAAAAAAGGCTTGCGACCGGAATCGCAAGCCTTTATTTGATGAATTCTGGTGGGAAGTGCAAGTTTCGAACTTGCGACCCCTGCAGTGTGAATGCAGTGCTCTACCCCTGAGCTAACCTCCCGAAGTGGCGCTATTATAGACTAGGGGTGCGCCAAACGCAAGTTCCCTTCACTGCCTTGTCCAGGCCGTCGAGGAATTCCGCGTGGGCGGCGGCTTCGGCCTCGCTGGCGCGCAGGACGGTGACCTCGGCCAGTGCGATTTCGCCGATGTCGATGCCGCCGCTCGATTGCTCGATCACGATATCCATGCCCAGGCTGTTCTGGCCGCGCGTCATGGCCAGGTACACGTCTGCCAGCAGCTCGGCGTCCAGCAGCGCGCCGTGCAGCTTGCGGTGGGCGTTGGAGATGCCGAAGTGTTCGCACAGCGCGTCCAGCGAGTTGCGTTTGCCGGGGCGCATTTCCTTGGCCTGGACCAGGGTATCGATCACGCCGTTGATGTGGGAATCGAAGGTCGGCAGCTTGAGCATGCCGAATTCGTGGTTCAGGAATCCCAGGTCAAACGGGGCGTTATGGATGATGACTTCCGCATCCTTGATGTACTCGCGCAGCTCCTCCACGATTTCGTGGAAGCGCGGTTTGTCGCGCAGGAACTCGGTGGTCAGGCCGTGCACTGCCAGCGCGCCCTCTTCCGAATCGCGCTCCGGATTAATGTAGCGGTGGAAGTTATTGCCCGTCAGTTTGCGGTTGTAAAGCTCAACGCAGCCAATTTCAATGATGCGGTTACCCTGTTTCGGGTTAATGCCGGTGGTTTCAGTATCAAGGACAATTTGACGCATAGATCTTCGCGATGGGGTTTTGTAGCAAGCTGAGCAGTATAACAGGCCTTATTTCCGGCGCACCGATTCCACGCCCAGGTTGGCCAATTGGTCGGCGCGCTCATTGCCAGGATGACCATTGTGGCCGCGCACCCAGCGCCAGTCGACGCTGTGCAGGGCCTGGGCGGCGTCGAGCGCCTGCCACAGGTCGGCGTTCTTGACCGGCTCCCTGGTGGAGGTTTTCCAGCCACGCGCCTTCCAGCCGTGGATCCATTCGCTGATGCCCTTCTGGACGTACTGGCTGTCGGTGTGCAGCACCACTTCGCACGGCCGCTTCAGGACCTTGAGCGATTCGATCACTGCCGTCAGTTCCATGCGATTGTTGGTGGTATTCAGCTCGCCGCCGAAAATTTCCTTCTTAGCCTCACCCGCTACCAGCAGCGCGCCCCAGCCGCCGGTGCCGGGATTGCCCTTGCATGCACCGTCGGTAAAAATCTCTACTTTATCCATCGAGTCTTTCTTTGTGTTTGTTCGCCGCCGGCACTGCAACCGGTGCCGTGGCGGTTTTCTGCTTCCAGGCCGGGCCGATCAGGCGCATGCCTTTGACGCGTTTGATGGCCTGCACCATATACACTGCGCCGAAATACGGCCAGTATTTGGCGCCGGCCTTGTCCATGAAGCCGTAGCGCGCCAGCCAGCGCTCGGTGCGGCAGGCCGGGGCGTAACAGCCCAAATGGGTGTGGCTGACGCCCATATTCAGCAATTTTAGCCAGTCTTTGATGCGCGGCATGGAAATGAACTCGCCGGCCTTGGGCAGGTAGTGCGATCCGGTCAGGCGCCCTGTCAGCTGGCGCAGGCCCCACAGGCTGGCGGGGTTGAATCCGCAGACGATCACCTGGCCCTCGGGGATCAGCACCCGCTCCACTTCGCGCAGCACCTGGTGCGGTTCGGCCGAGAATTCCAGCACATGCGGCAGCACCACCAGGTCCATGCTGTTGGACGCGAACGGCAGCTCCACGCTGTCCAGCGTAACCGCGACGGCGCGGCCGGCGCCGGACTGGCGCGGATGCAGGCGGATATCGGCCAGCCACTGGTGCGGCATGCGGTTGGCGGCCAGCGCGTCGATCTGCGGCATGCCGATCTGCACGGCGTTGAAGCCGAAGATGTCGGCCACCATTTTGTCCAGGCATTGCTGCTCCCAGGCGCGCACGTAAGCCCCTGGCGGTGTTTCCAGCCATTTGTCGAACGCTATAATGGATTCGTCCGATGTTGCGCTATCCATGCATTCCCTTTGATTGAGCCCATGAGCAAACCTGTTTCCGTCCTGACCGTGCCCGCTTTCCGGGACAATTACCTGTGGCTGGTCCACGATGGCCGCAATGCGGCGGTGGTCGATCCGGGTGACGCGGGGCCAATTCTTGCTGCTTTGCAGGAACATGGCCTGACGCTTACCGCCATTCTACTCACCCATCACCATGCTGACCACATCGGCGGTGTGCCGGCCCTGCTGGAGCGTTTCCAGGTACCGGTCTTCGGGCCGCGGCATGACGGTATCCAGGCGGTCACCGTGCCGCTGGGGGAAGGCGACCAGCTCACGGTGCCCGGGCTGGACCTGGCGTTGCGTGTGCTGGATGTGCCGGGCCATACGCGTGGGCATATCGCTTATGTGCGCGATGGGGATGAGCCGTGGGTATTCTGCGGCGATACCCTGTTTGCCGGCGGCTGCGGGCGCCTGTTTGAGGGCACGCCGGGGCAGATGGTGGAGTCACTGGGCAAGCTGGCTTCGCTGCCGGAAGCTACCAAGGTGTTCTGCGCCCATGAATACACCTTGTCGAACCTGCGCTTCGCCTGTGCGGTGGAGCCGGGGAATGCGGCTTTGCAGGCGCGTGTGGCGTCGGATTCGGCGGCGCGGGAACGCGGTGTGCCGACAGTTCCCAGCACCATCGGCGTGGAGCGTGCAACAAATCCGTTCCTGCGTTATCGTGAGCCTGAGATCGCGGCACAATTGCGCGCAGCCGGCAAATTGCATGGCGGGGAGCCTCCCGTTGCGGTATTCGCCGCGCTGCGCGAGTGGAAAAACAACTTCTGACAAGGAGAGTTATGCAATCCGTTCGCATGTACGTTGACCCTATCAGCCCTTTCGTGTGGCTGGCCACCAAGCAGATCGCCCGTATCGAGGCGGCTGGCGTGCAGGTGGAGATGGTGCCGGTGCTGTTTGCGGCCATGTTGAACCATCATGGCCTGGTTGGCCCGGCGGAGGTGCCGGCCAAGCGGGTGCTGACGTTCCGTGACGTGATGCGGCAGGCGGATGCGCAGGGACTGGCGTTTGCGGGCCCGCCGGGACATCCTTTCAATCCTTTACCGATGCTGCGCATGGCGACGGCCATCACCGGGCGCGTCGAGCGCATCGCCTTTGTATCGGCGGTGATGGCGGCGTGCTGGGAACAGGGGCAGGATGCGCAGGATTTCGGCATGCTGGCGCGCGTGGCGCGCGATTGCGGGCTGGATGGGGAGGCGCTGGTGGCGGCCGCTTCTTCGCCGGAGGTGAAGGCGGAGCTGGCGCGAAATACGGAGCAGGCTATCAAAGAGGGTGTCTTTGGCGTGCCCAGCTTCGTATTCGAAGGAGAGCTGTTCTGGGGCGCCGACCGGATCGACACCCTGCTGCGACGGATTGCCGGGCACCGTATCGACGAAGCGCGGCTGCAGGAGTTCCTGGCGCGCGCCCCGCTAGCCTCGCGCCAAAACCGCTAAGCCAGGGGTCAGACCCTTGGGTCTGACCCAGGTTTACCGGGTTCCCGGTTCAGATCTCCTCGTACAGCGGCAGCGTCAAGAACTCCTCAAACGCCTCCGAAGTCGACATCTTCTCAAAGATCTGCGCAGCACGGTCATAAGCCGGCGTCGCCCCATCAGGCGCGGCTGCCTTCACCTTCGGCAATTCCTCAGGAATCATCGCCCGCACCATCTCCGCCGTCACCTTGCGGCCGTCCTCCAGCACGCCCTTGGACGAACGAATCCACTGCCACACCTGCGAACGCGAGATCTCCGCGGTTGCCGCATCCTCCATCAGGTTATGGATCGGCACGCAGCCGTTGCCATTCAGCCAGCTGCCCAGGTAGTGGATGCCGACGTTGATGTTGTAGCGCAGGCCCGCTTCAGTGATCGGCGCTTCCGGCTTAAAGTCCAGCAGTTCGGCCGCAGTAACTTCCACGTCTGGACGCTGCTTGGAGATCTGGTTCGGCGCATCGCCCAGCACCTTCTTGAATTCGCCCATGGCCAGTTCCACCAGGCCCGGGTGCGCCACCCAGCCGCCGTCGTAGCCATCGGTCGCATCGCGCGCCTTGTCGTTGCGCACGCCGCCCATCGCCACCTCGTTCTTTTCCGGATCGTTCTTGATCGGGATCAGCGCCGCCATACCGCCGATGGCCGGGGCATTGCGCTTGTGGCAGGTCTTCAGCAGCAGCAGCGCGTAGGCGCGCATGAACGGCGACGTCATGGTGACCTTGGCGCGGTCGGCCAGGCAGAAGTCCTTGTCCAGCTTGAATTTCTTGATGCAGCTGAAGATGTAGTCCCAGCGGCCGGCGTTCAGGCCGGAGCTGTGTTCGCGCAGTTCGTACAGGATTTCATCCATCTCGAAGGCGGCCAGGATGGTTTCGATCAGCACGGTGGCTTTGATCGTACCTTGCGGCAGGCCCAGTTCGTTCTGGGTCATCACGAAGATGTCGTTCCACAGGCGCGCTTCCAGGTGCGATTCCATCTTCGGCAGGTAGAAGAATGGACCGGCGCCGCGTGCCAGCTGCTCTTTCGCGTTGTGCACCATGAACAGCGCGAAGTCGAATATGCCGCCGGAGACGCGCTTGCCGTCCACGGTCACGTGCTTTTCGTCCAGGTGCCAGCCGCGCGGACGCACCACCAGGGTGGCGGTCTTTTCGTTCAGCTTATAGGACTTGCCGTTCTGTTCCAGCGAGATGGTCTTGCGGACGGCGTCCTGCATATTGATCTGGCCGGAGATCTGGTTATCCCAGTTCGGGGTGTTGGAATCCTCGAAATCGGTCATGTAGGAGTCGGCGCCCGAGTTCAGGGCGTTGATCACCATCTTGCGGTCGACCGGGCCGGTAATTTCCACGCGGCGGCATTCCAGCGCCTTAGGGATCGGCGCGATCTTCCAGTCACCGTTGCGGATATGCGCAGTCTCGGGCAGGAAATCCGGACGCTCGCCAGCATCCAGGCGCTTGGCGCGCTCGACGCGCTTGGCCAGCAGTTCCTGGCGGCGCGGTTCGAATTCGCGGCTCAGCTTGGCAACCAGCGCCAAGGCTTCAGGGGTCAGCACACGCTCGAAACCGGGCTTGATTTCGCCTGTGATTTGCATGCCTGCCGGCAGAGTAATGCTCATAGTCTTTCTCCGTTAGATGATTAGTGTTGTGATTTAATGTTTTCCAGTATATTGACTAAAAACATAGTGAAACAAGACTAAAACGCATATCATCTGTGCGTTTTAGTCACAAATGAGCTAGCATGGATCAATTCAAGCAAATTTCCACCTTTGTCGAGGTGGTCAACCGCGGCAGCCTCTCAGCGGCGGCGCGCGCGGAAGGCATCGCCCCAGCCGTGATCGGGCGCCGGCTCGATGCGCTGGAACACCGCCTCGGCGTCAAGCTGCTCCAGCGTACCACGCGCAAGCTGGCGCTGACGGACGAAGGCACTGCCTTCCTTGAGGATTGCCAACGCATCCTCGCCGAGCTTGAATCGGCGGAAGCTGCGGTGGCTGAGCGCAGCGCGCGCGCCACAGGGCATCTGCTGATCTCGGCCCCGGCCGGCTTCGGCCGCCAACACGTGGCGCCACTGATCCCCTCCTTTGTAGCGGAGCATCGTGACGTCACGGTGACACTGAACCTGAACGACCGCGTGGTGGATTTGATTGGCGAAGGGGTGGATGTGGCGATCCGCATCGCGTCGCTATCGGATTCCAACCTGGTGAGCATGAAGCTGGCGGACAACCACCGCGTGGTGGTGGGCACGCCGGCCTACCTGAAGCGGCACGGCGTGCCGAAAACGCTGGAGGACCTGGCGCGGCACAACTGCATGACCATCAGCAGCGAAGGCAGCCAGCGCGGATGGACCTTCCGCCAGGGCGACAAAAACGTGACGCTGAAGATCTCGGGGAATATGAGCTGCAACGACGGCGCGGTGCTGCACGATTGGGTGCTGGCCGGCAAAGGCCTGGCCTGGCGCTCAATGTGGGAAGTGGGCGCCGATATCGAGGCGGGCCGCCTGCGGCCTGTGCTGGAGCAGTATTCGGCGCCGGGCAACGACATTTACGCCGTGTTCGCCCAGCGGCGCCATCTGCCGTTGCGCATCCGCGCCTTCGTCGATTTCCTGCGCCGCACCTACGCCCAGCCCGGCTACTTCCACCGCCGCTGACCACGGGCCCCGGTGTATGGGCAAAAAAAAATCCTCGGATTCCGAGGATTTTTTATCGTTTGATCCGGTCTCGATTACAGAGGCTGGATGTTCGACGCCTGCTTGCCTTTTGGGCCGGAGGTCACGTCGAAGGATACGCGTTGGTTCTCCTGCAGCGACTTGAAGCCGGTGCTCTGGATAGCCGAGAAGTGAGCAAACAGATCTTCGCCGCCTTCGTCAGGGGTGATGAAACCAAAACCCTTAGCGTCGTTGAACCATTTTACGATACCAGTTGCCATTACAATTCCTATTACAGTTAAATGAGCTTGCGCCCGTGATATCGTTTGAACCCAGTAACCTGAATCAAAACGATCCCGCATTATACCGAAATACCTGTTAAAAACACGTGAGTAAGAAAATATATTCACGTTTGTTCCAACAGCTCTCGTACATGTGTATGTAACTATAGACAAGATTTATCAAACTTGTTTGATAAATATCAATCGTGCGCAGCAAACTTTTCGCGGCGAAAATCCTTGTCGGCCCATTGCAACAGGGCTTGCACGGCAGTTTCAATACCGTCCCAGGGAGCGCCGCTTTCCATCACACCGCGTACCATCTGTTCGATGCGGCGCGCTTCGTCGCCCAGGGCGTGCAGGCCGAATGAACCGGCAGAGCCAGCCACACTGTGCAGTGCATGGTGGAGCTGTTCGACATTGGCGGGGGTGCGGCCGGCCTCGACGCACAGCGTGAGGCCGTCACGGATGGCCGCCATGCGTTCGGGAACGCTGGCGGCGTACTTGTCGCGCAGGGCTTGCAGCCGATCCTGGAAAGCGGGGTCGACTGGCGTAGCCATGGCTTACTTGGTGCCGAAAATACGGTCGCCTGCGTCGCCCAGGCCGGGGATGATGTAGGCGTGCTCGTTCAGGTGGGAGTCGAGCGAGGCGCAGAAGATCCTCACGTTCGGGTGCGACTTCTGGAACACTTCAATGCCTTCCGGTGCCGCGACCAGGGCCAGGAAGATGATCTGGTCGTCGCTGACGCCGCGCTTTTTCAGCACATCCACGGCGTGCACGGCGGAATTGCCGGTTGCCACCATCGGGTCGCACAGGATGAAGGTGCGGTCGGCCAGGTCCGGCAGGCGGACCAGGTATTCCACCGGCTGGTGGGTGTCCGGGTCGCGGAACACGCCGATATGGCCAACGCGCGCCGATGGCACCAGGTTCAGCAGGCCATCGCTCATGCCGACGCCGGCACGCAGGATAGGCACCACAGCCAGCTTGCGGCCGGCGATCACCGGGGCCTGGATGGTTTGCAGCGGGGTTTCGATCTCGCGCGTGGTCAGCGGCAGGTCACGGGTGATTTCGTAGCCCATGAGCAGGGTGATCTCTTTCAGCAGCTCGCGGAAAGTGCGCGTGGACGTCGATTTGTCGCGCATGTGGCTGAGCTTGTGCTGGATCAGCGGGTGGTCGGTGATGAACAGGTTCGGAAAGCGCGGATCTTGTTTCATATATTTATTGAATGGAATCAGTTTGTAGGCGGCATTATCCCAGCCTCAGGCATTTTCGACCAGCGCCCGCTGTAGAATGGCTTCACAGTTAGTGCCTGCCGGCAACCTTCCGTAAGCGCCGCCCGGTTCGCGCGCCAGCCGCGTGGCGACGAAGGCGGAGCTGACAAAGGCTGGCGCGTAGCGCAGCAGCAGCCCGGCCTGGATCGCCAGCACCAGGCGCTCGGCAAGCAGGCGCGCGCCGTATTCGTCCTCGCGCGCTTGCGGCAGGTCGGCCAGCAGCTGGCTGGTGAAGCGCACATACTCGGGGTCGGCGTGGCTGCCCTCCCCCAGTTCCGCGGCCAGCACTTCCTGCGCCTGGCTCGATTTCGACAGCGCACGCAGCAGGTCCAGGCACATCACGTTGCCGGAGCCTTCCCAGATCGAATTCACCGGCAGCTCGCGGTACAGGCGCGCCAGCGAACTCTCTTCCACGTAGCCGCTGCCGCCCAGTACTTCCATCGCTTCGGCGCCGAAGCCGGGGCCGCGTTTGCAGATCCAGTATTTGCCGGCCGGCGTCAGCAGGCGCGCCAGCAGCGCCTCCGACGGATTGTCGGGGTGGTCGAAGCAGCGCGCCAGGCGCATGGCGAAGACGGTGGCCGCTTCCGATTCGAGCGCCAGGTCGGCCAGCACATTCTGCATCAGGGGTTGCTCGGCCAGCGGTTTGCCGAAGGCGCTGCGGCGGCGCGCGTGGTGCAGCGCCTGCGTCAGGGCGGCGCGCATGATGCCTGCCGTGCCCAGCACGCAGTCGAGGCGGGTGTGGTTGCCCATTTCCAGGATAGTGGGCACGCCGCGCCCCAGCGCGCCCAGCTGCCAGCCATAAGCACCGGTGAACTCGACTTCGGAGGAGGCGTTGGATTTGTTGCCGAGCTTGTCCTTCAGGCGCTGCACGCGCACCTGGTTGCGCGTGCCGTCCGGCAGGAAGCGCGGCACCAGGAAGCAGGTCAGGCCTTCGCCATCGACCTGGCCCAGCACCAGGTGGGCGTCGCATTGCGGCGCGGAGAAGAACCATTTGTGGCCGGTCAGGCGGTACACGGGTTCGCTGTCGGCGCCGAACAGTGCGCGCGCTTCGCTGGCTGGCACGGCTTCGGCGCGCGTGGTGTTGGTGCGCAGGTCGGAGCCGCCCTGCTTTTCCGTCATGCCCATGCCGATCAGGGCGCCGCGCTTCTGCTCGATGGGCAGCGGGCTCGGGTCGTAGACGCGCGACAGGATCTTGGGCAGCCAGCGCGCTGCCAGCCCGGGGCTCTGGCGCAGCGCCGGGACGCTGGCGTAGGTCATGGTGACCGGGCATTGCGAGCCATTCTCCACCTGCCCGAACAGGATGTAGCGCGCGGCGCGCGCCACCTGGGCGCCATGGTGCGGGTGCTTGCCTTCCCACGGCGAAGCATGGGCGCCCGAAGCAATCAGCTTTTCCATCAACTGGTGCCAGGCGGGATGGAATTCGATCTCGTCGATACGGCGGCCGCTGCGGTCGAAATTGTTCAGGACAGGCGGGTGCGCATTAGCTTGCCGCGCCAGTTGCTGCATGGCCGAGGTGCCCAGTTCCGCGCCCAGTTCCATGAGCGAGGCCATGGCATACGCCCCGCCTTCACGCTCCAGCGCTTCACGCAAGGCGCTGTCGCAGGTGAACAGGTTCACGTTCTCGAACGGTGCAACCTGGTTGAAAACCTCGTGCGTGTCGAAACGGTTCATTTCGCTCTCCTCGGCTTCCTCTGTAACGCGAGGCTAGCGCAAACTTTCAAAGGTAGCAAGGTGCAGCAGTGCGGAAATATTGCTTAATAAAGCATCAAATTTCCGTCAATCTAAACCGAAACTGATCTGGGGCAACAAATTTCCTAAAAACATGCACTAATGTTGTCGTTTTTCATGTAAAACATGAGCTTTAAGTGTTACATTTCTCTCTGGTTACGACCTGAAAGAAAGAATCGAGCGCAACAATGCTTTCCAGCTCCCCAACAGTGCCCTTACCGACGTCGCATCATGAGGCCAATATCCTGCTTGAGGAAGCTGGCGATGTCGTGTTCCGGCTCAACCTGATGGGGCAAATCCTGTTTGCCAGCCAGCGCAGCATCAACCTGCTCGGCAATGGCAGGGAACTCGAAGGCCTGCCTTTCCTGGCCCTGGTCTGCGACCTCGATCACGCGGCGCTGAAGTCCGCCCTCTCCGAATCCATCCAGGCGCGCGGCGCCAACCGTGCGGAAGTCCGCCTCAAGACGCCCGACCAGGAAATCTGTTTCGAACTGCGCGTCAGCAGCTACACCACCGGCAACAAGGCCTATGAGCTGCTGGTGGTCGGGCGCGACATGACGGCGCAGCATGCGACCGAAGAGCGGCTGCGCCACATGGCCACCCACGATGGCCTGACCGAACTGCCGAACCGCCTGCTGCTGACGGACCGCCTGCGCATGACCATCGCCCAGGCGCGCCGTTCCGGCCAGGGCTTCGCGGTGGCGACCATTGGCCTGGACAGCTTCAAGAAAGTGAACGATGGCCTCGGCCATCCGGTCGGCGACGCGGTGCTGAAGATGGCGGCCGCGCGCCTGCGCAAGACTTTGCGCGACAGCGATACCCTGGCGCGGGTCGGCAGCGACGAGTTTGTCGCGGTCCTGCCCGGCACCTACAACGAGGCCCAGATCAAGCTGGTCACGGGCCGCCTGCTGGCCACGCTGCAGTCGCCGTTCGAGGTGGAGCAGCACACCATTTACGTCAGCGCCTCGCTCGGCGTGTCGGTCTATCCCGAACATGCGGAAGACGAAGTGCGCCTGGTCGCGCTGGCCGATGCGGCCATGTCGCGCGCCAAGGAAACGGGCAAGGCGCGCTGCGTGGTCTACAGCCAGCGCCAGAGCGGCCCGCCGGAGCACGACATCTCGCTCGAAGCGGCCATGTTCCAGGCCGTGCGCGAAGGCGAGTTCCTGCTGTACTACCAGCCGATCGTCAATTCCGGCACGCGCGAGATCGAGGGCTTCGAGACCCTGATGCGCTGGAAGCACCCTACCCTGGGCATGGTCCCGCCGGGGCGTTTTATCCCGATCGCGGAAACCAATGGGCTGATCAACCTGCTCGGCGCCTGGGCGCTGAAGTCGGCCTGCGTGCAGCTGAAGCAGTTCCAGGAAGTGGCCAAACGGTCGCTGTATATATCTGTTAATATCAGCCCGCGGCAGTTCCGCAACGATAAATTCCTGGATGTACTTGATGATGCGCTCGCCTTTTCCGGCCTGCCTGGTGAACAATTGGTGTTAGAAATTACTGAAGGCACGCTGATGATCGATCCGGTGCATGCCGAGATCATCCTGTCGAAAATGGCGGAGCGCAAAGCCCGCATCGCAATCGACGATTTCGGCACCGGATATTCCTCCCTGTCCTACCTGAAGCGCTTCCCGATTTCGGTACTGAAGATCGACCGCACCTTCATCCGCGACCTGCCAGGCTCGGAAAAGGACGGCGCGATCTGCAACGCCGTGCTGGACCTGGCCAAGCACCTGGACCTGTCCGTGGTGGCGGAGGGTGTGGAGACCGAAGAGCAGCTGCAGTACATTGAAAAGCGCGGCTGCCAGTACGTGCAAGGCTTCCTGACCGGCCGTCCAATGGCTGCGCACACCGCGATGGCGGCGCTGAAAGAGCGCACTTACGCGGCGCTGATGCCTGAGCACCAGGCAAACGAAGACGCGCGGCAGGTGCTGCAATGAGTGCGCTGGGCAAGCAGACCTTGGCCACCTTGTGGGAGCGCACGCGCCTGCAGGGCGATATGCCGGGCTTCGCCAAGGCGATCACGTCGATCCTCGGCGCTATGCGCGGCGAGGATGAAAAAGAATTCGATATGGCGCGCACCGTGCTGTCGGACCCGGTCCTGACGCAGAAGGTCCTGCGCCTGGCCAATAGCGGCATGTATTCCGCGTTCGGCCAGCATATCAACACCGTCAGCAAGGCCGTACTGGTGCTGGGCACCGAAGCGATCGGCCACCTGGCCCTGGGCCTGAAGCTGATTGAAGAACTTTCCGTGGTGTCGCCCGATTCCGGCCTGGCCCATATCGAAATGGAAAAGGCCGTCCTGGCCGGCATCGTGGCGCGTGAGGTTTCGGCCTCGGCCGAAAGCCGCCACGGCGAGGAAGCCGTGGTCTGCTCCATGCTGCATACGCTGGGCCGCATGATGGTGACCTTCTACATGCCGGAGCGCTGGACCGCGCTGCAGCAGGCCACCGGCGCCGGCAAGGAAGATGCGGCGGCCGAGGAGATGCTGGGACTGAGCCTGCAGGATATCGGCCGCGCAGCCGCCCTGCACTGGGGCCTGCCGGCCAACCTGATCCAAGGCATGCGCACGCTGGAACCGCCGGCGGACGACGCGCCGGTGGAAGCGCTCAGCCATGAAGACTGGGTGGCCGGCGTCTCGACCATGTCCTCCATCTGTGCTGGCGCGCTGTGGCATGACAGCGAGGAAGGCGCGGAGGAAGTGCGCCGCATCACGGCGCGCTATGCGGGCATGATCGGCGTCAGCACCGACAAGCTGGCGCAAGCCATCGAGCAAGCCAAGGTGGTGGCGGCCACCGACCTGTCGATTGCGCCGCTGTCGAAACCGGCGGAACGCCGCGCCAAGGCGCTGGCGCAGACCCGCCAGCGCGCCGCCGGCAACAATATCCTGCTCAGCGGCCTGTCCGATATGCGCGACTCGCTGGACACGGCCAGCCCCGGCCAGATGGTGTCGATCGCGCTGGAAACCGTGTTCAAGGGCCTGCAGTTCACGCGCGCCGTCGCCTTCGTGCGCAACCGGCGCGAGGGCAAGTACGCCGCCCGCATGTGCCTGGGCGAAGGCGTGCGCGAACACCTGCCGCTGATGCAGTTTGCCGATGCCTACGAGCCGAACGTGTTCCACGCGGCCCTGAGCAGCGACCGCGTGATCTTCATCGAGAATGCGGCCGACCCGAAATTCGCCGCCAAGCTGCCGGCCTGGTGGCGCGACACGCTGAGCGATGCGCGCAGCTTCGTGATCCTGCCACTCTGCTCCAACGGCCAGCCGACCGGTTTCATGTACGGCGACTGGGACGACTCCTTCCCGGCCATCCACCTCAGCCCGACCGAGTTCTCGCTGCTGAACGACATCCGGACCACGGTGATGAAGGCGGCCGAGCGGCGCCACCAGATCGACAGCGTCAACCGCGCTGCCTGATTATGCCGCGCCGGCCTGGCGCTGCCAGCGGTAGCTCAGCGCCGCCGCCAGCGCGCCCAGCGCCACCAGTCCCGACGCCACGAAATAGATCGACTGCGGGCCCGCCGCCTGCCAGGCCTGGGTCAGCCCCAGGCTGCCCGCCGTAGCCCCGATGCCATACGAAATGCTGATGTACAGGGCCTGGCCGCGCGCCTGCAAAGCGCCGCCGAACCAGCGCTGCATGGTCTGCACCGACGCCGAATGATGCAAGGCAAACGTGGCCGCATGCATCACCTGCGCCGCCACCAGCAGCACCAGCGTATGCGGGGCCGCACCGATCATGGCGAAACGCACCACGCCGAAGACGAAGCAGGCAAACATCAGCTTCTTCGCGCCCCAGCGCCTGAACAGCGGTGCCTGGAAGTAGAACAGCAGCACTTCCGCCACCACGCCCACCGACCACATCAGGCCTGTCACGGTTTTACTGTAGCCCTGCTTTTCCAGGTACAGCGAGTAGAAGGTGTAGAGCGAGCTATGGGCCGCCACCATCAGCGCGGTGGAAGCGAAGAAGGCCAGCACCTCCTTGCGGCGCAGGACCGCCAGCAAGGCCGGCGGCTTGCCGGCATGCTGCATGCGCGGCACTTCCTGCAGGCGGAAGGCGGCGCCCAGCACGCACACCAGCAGCACGGCGCAGAACCATACCAGGGCGCCGGTGCCCTGCCAGTCCATCAGGAAGGACGACAGCATCACCGTCACGATAAAGCCGATCGAGCCCCACAGGCGTATGCGGCCGTAGTATGTAAGGTCGCCGCGCATTTCCGACACCATCAGCGCCTCGCAGATCGGGCCCTGGGCGCTGGTAAACAGGTTGACCAGCACCATGGCGGCGAAGAAGTGGGCGAAGGTGGAGCCGAAGATGAAACCGGAGAACGTGACGAGCGCGGCGGCGCCGGTCAGGCGCAGCACGAACACGCGCCGTTCGGAATGGTCCGCCACATAGCCCCAGACATTGGGGCCGAAGATGCGCAGCACCTGGATTAGCGACATCAGCACGCCGATCTCGGCTACCGACATCCCCCTACCCTGGAAATACAGGCTGGCGTAGGTGGAGAAAGTACCGGCGTAAGCGTAATAACAGAAGAGGAAAAGCGCGAACCCGAAAGCCTGGGCGGGGATCACGCTTTACTGATGTCCGGCGTGGCTACATTGACGTCGCCGCATTGCGCGCGGTGCATCAGCGCGTGGTCGATCAGGACCAGGGCCAGCATCGCCTCCGCAATCGGCGTGGCGCGGATGCCGACGCAGGGGTCGTGGCGGCCGAAGGTTTCCACCATGACCGGGTTGCCATCCTTGTCGATCGAGCGGCGCGGAGTGCGGATGGAGGAAGTCGGCTTGATGGCGATCGACACGGTGATGTCCTGGCCGGTCGAAATGCCGCCCAGAACGCCGCCGGCATTGTTGCCGACGAAGCCTTGCGGGGTCAGTTCGTCGCCGTGCTCGGAACCGCGCTGCGCCACACTGTCAAAGCCGGCGCCGATCTCAACGCCCTTCACGGCGTTGATGCCCATCATGGCGTACGCGATGTCGGCATCGAGCTTGTCGTAGATAGGCTGGCCCAGGCCGACCGGCACATTGCGCGCCACCACGTCGATGCGGGCGCCGATCGAATCGCCATCCTTGCGCAGGGCATCCATATAGTCTTCCATGCGCTCGATCAGGGCCGCGTCGGAGGTGGCGGCGAAGAACGGGTTGGACGGCACGTGTTCAAAGCTCTCGAACGGCACTTCGATCTCGCCCAGCTGGCTCATGCAGCCGGCGAACTCGGTGCCGTACTTCTCTTTCAGCCACTTCTTGGCGATGGCCGCGGCGCCCACCACCGGGGCGGTCAGGCGCGCCGAGGAACGGCCACCACCGCGCGGGTCGCGCACGCCGTACTTATGCCAGTAGGTGTAGTCCGCATGGCCGGGACGGAAGCTCTCGGCGATGTTGCCGTAGTCCTTGCTGCGCTGGTCCTCATTCTTGATCAGCAGCGCGATCGGGGTGCCGGTGGTGACGCCCTGGTACACGCCCGACAGGATCTGCACCGTGTCCGGCTCCTGGCGCTGCGTGACATGGCGCGAGGTGCCCGGCTTGCGGCGGTCCAGCTCCGGCTGGATGTCCGCCTCCGACAACGCCAGGCCCGGCGGACAGCCGTCGATCACGCAGCCGATCGCTGGACCATGGGATTCGCCAAAGGTGGTAACGGTGAACAGCTTGCCAAAGGAATTGCCGGACATGATGGAGTGCGAAAGTGACTGGGGAAACTCCCCATTCTAACCGGATATGGCAAAACACGCAGGAAGTAGCTTTTTTGGCTACAACTATGGCTAAACTATCACACCGCTATTCGTTAACTCTGTGGAAAGTGTTTTAATGGTCGTTCTCAGGAACAATTCGCTATATACTAAGTTGTAAGAACACCGAGTCCCCTTGGAGAAGCGACACATGCCCCCTTCGATCACGGCGCCAGATGGCGGCCACGACGATCAGGATGATCTGGTTTTCTTAGAAGAGCATTCGGCTCAGCCAGCTCCCACCACACAGCGCAATGTCTGGCGCGTGATGATTATCGATGACGACGAAGACGTCCATTCGACGACCACGTTCGCCCTCGGCAACCTTGACATGCAGCACCGCCCACTGGAGTTTGTTCACGCCTTTTCCGCCGCCCAGGCGCGCGAGATGCTCAAGCACGAACAGGAAATCGCCGTGATCCTCCTCGACGTGGTGATGGAGCAGGATGACGCCGGTTTGCACCTGGTACGCTATATCCGCGAAACGCTGAAGCTGGCCGATGTCCGCATCATCCTGCGCACCGGGCAGCCCGGCTACGCGCCCGAGATCGACGCCATCCGCGACTTCGACATCAACGACTACAAGACCAAGTCGGAGCTGACCCGCATCAAGCTGTTCACCACGGTGACCGCCGCGATCCGATCCTATGAACAGATCCGCAACATCAACGAGAGCCGGCGCGGCCTGGCGCGCATCGTCCACGCCAGCACCGAGCTGATGGCGCTGCACGGGGTGCAGAATTTCGCCTCCGGCGTGCTGTCTCAGATCGGCGAGCTGCTTGGCCTGCCGGCGCACGGGGTGCTGTGCGTGCAGGAGTGCCCGGATGCGGGCTGCCACGAACTGGTCGTGATGGCGGCCACCGGCAACTACCACCACGTCTCCAGCGGCTCCCTGATCATGAACGAGGATGCGCGCGTGCACAAAGCCATGGAAGAATGCCTGGCGGCGCGGCGCAATGTGTACAGCGACAGCACCATCGCCCTCTACTTCGCCGGCAAGGCAAGCCGCACCTTCGTCGCCTTCCTGGACGTGGAGCGCGCCCCGAGCGCGCTGGAAGAAAGCCTGCTGGAAGTCTTCTGCAGCAACGTCGCCGTGGGCCTGGACAATGTGGAACTGGTGTCGCACCTGCATACGGCGGCCTTCTACGACAACCTGTCCAAGCTGCCCAACCGCACGCGCCTGATCGAAATCCTGGATGCCACCCTGGCCGGGCCGGCCAAGCAGGACGCGACGCTCTGCCTGGTGGACCTGGACCACTTTGCCGAAACCAACGACGCCCTGGGGCACGAGTTCGGCGACCTGCTGCTGTCGGCGGTCGCGGCGCGCCTGCAGAACAACCTGGGCAAGCAGCTGACCGTGGCGCGCATCGGCGGCGACATCTTCTGCGTGCTGGGCGATGCCGGCCAGGTCAATCCGCCGAATATCCTGGCCCTGTTCTCGACCGCCTTCAGCATCGACGGGCAGGACGTGCAGCTGTCCGCCACGCTCGGCCTAGTGCGCCTGTGCGAACACGATGGCAGCGGCGCCGATGCGCTGAAGGACGCCGACATCGCGCTGAAACGCGCCAAGAGCCAGCAACGCACCGGCCACTTCTACTTCTCGCGCAGCATGGGCGTGGAGATCCGCGAACGCGTGCGCATGATGCACGCCCTGCGCACCGGTTTCAGCCAGAACCAACTCTTTGTTGTCTACCAACCGCAGGTCGACCTGGGCACGCGCCGCCCGATGGGCGCCGAAGCGCTGCTGCGCTGGCAGACGCCGGACGGCAAGTTCGTCTCGCCCGACCGCTTCATCCCGATCGCGGAGTACTCCGGCCTGATTATCGATATCGGCGAGTGGGTGATGCGCACCGCGATGCAGGAGCTGGTCGCCTTGCGCGCCGCCGGCCACACCGAATTCACCATGTCGATCAACGTCTCGCAGGTGCAGTTCCGCCACCCGCACTTCCTCGACACGCTGCGCAACGCCCTGCACGACACCGGCGCGCCGCCCGAGTATGTGGAGCTGGAAATCACCGAATCGATGGCGATGGAAGAACCGGACATGCTGATCAAGATGCTGGCGCAGATCAAGCAGACCGGCGTCACGATTGCGATCGACGATTTCGGCACCGGCTTCTCCTCGCTGTCCTACCTGCAGCGCCTGCAGATCGACCGCCTCAAGATCGACCGCGCCTTCGTCACCGAGATCACCAACTCCGCGCGCGGCAGCAGCATTGCCGAAATGGTGGTGCAACTGGGCCGCAACCTGGGCCTGGCGGTGATCGCGGAAGGGGTGGAGGACGAACGCCAGGCGCAGATCCTGCATAACCTGGGCTGCCCGCTGGGCCAGGGCTTCCTGTTCGCCCGCCCGATGACCGGCGAAGCCCTGTCAGGCTGGCTCAGCAACGACGCGCTGGCTGGCGTCGCTTAGAAAAAATGGGGACGAAAAAATAGGGACGTACCCCATTTTTTTGAAGTTCAAAAAAATGGGGTACGTCCCTATTTTTTTGTCCCCATTTTTTTTTAGTTTTCCGACTTCTCTTCTTCCTCCGCCGGCCAGTCGCGGATGTAGGCCTTCAGCATGCGGTTTTCGAAGCTTTGGGCTTCCAGCACGGCGCGGGCGACGTCGTAGAAGGAGATCACGCCGAGCAGGGTCTTGGCGTTCATGACCGGCAGGTAGCGGGCGTGCTTTTCCAGCATGATACGGCGTACTTCATTAACTTCGGTGTCCGGGGTGACCGTGATCGGGTGGTCGTCCATGTGCTTGCGCACGGTGCCGCCGCCGACCGAACCCTGGTTCGAATGCAGGGCTTTCAGCACCTCGCGGAAAGTGAGCATGCCAACCAGGTCGCCATATTCCATCACCACCAGGGAGCCGATGTCTTTTTCGGCCATCGTGTTGGCAGCTTCCACCAGCGGCTGGTCCGGCGTGATCGTATAGAGGATGTTCCCTTTGACTTGGAGAATTTCGGAGACTTTCATTTTGGGCCGTCCTGTCCTTGGTGATTATGGTTTTATTGTAAGCCTTACCATCGAATTTAGCGTATGCCAAGTGAAAAATCCAGTTTTGGATTAATCAAGACGCAACAGTATTCATAGTATAAATAACACGATAGCATGTAGGACATGACCAAGCCAAACTATCCCTGTTTCGACACCCTCGCCCTGCATGCCGGCACAACGCCCGATCCCGCCACCGGCAGCCGCGCGGTCCCCATCCATTTCACCTCGTCCTTTGCCTTCCGCGATTCGGACCATGCGGCGGCTCTGTTCAATATGGAACGCGCCGGCCATGTCTATTCGCGCATCTCCAACCCGACCAATGCGGTGCTGGAGGAGCGCATGGCGGCGCTGGAAGGCGGCGTGGCGGGTATCGCTACCGCCAGCGGGCAAGCGGCCATGCACCTGGGCCTGGCGACCATCGCCGGCGCCGGCTCGCACATCGTGTCGTCGCGTGCGCTGTACGGCGGTTCGCATAACCTGCTCGGCTACACGCTGCGCCGTTTCGGCATCGAGACCACTTTTGTCGATCCGCGCGACCCGGATGCCTGGCGCGCGGCCATCCGCCCCAACACCAAGGTGCTGTTCGGCGAGACGCTGGGCAATCCCGGGCTCGACGTGCTGGATATCCCGGCCATCGCAGCCATTGCGCACGAGGCGCACCTGCCCTTGATGGTCGATGCGACCTTCACCACGCCCTACCTGCTACGGCCTTTCGAGCATGGCGCCGACCTGGTATTCCACTCGGCCACCAAGTTCCTGTGCGGCCATGGCACGGCCATCGGCGGCGTGCTGGTCGATGGCGGCACCTTCGACTGGCAGGCCGCCTACAACGCCACCGGCCGCTTCGCCGAGCTGTGCGAACCCTATGACGGTTTCCACGGCATGGTCTTTGCCGAGGAATCGACGGTGGCGCCGTTTGCGCTGCGCGCGCGGCGCGAGGGCCTGCGCGACTTTGGCGCGGCCATGAGCCCGCACAATGCCTTTGCCATCCTGCAGGGAATCGAAACGCTGGGCGTGCGGATGGAGCGCCACGTGGCGAACACGCGCCGGGTGGCGCAGTTCCTGGCGGCCCATCCGGCGGTGGAATCGGTGGTCTATCCCGAACTCGACACGCATCCGGACCATGCGCTGGCCGCGCGCCTGCTGCCCAAAGGCGCGGGCGCGGTGCTGTCCTTCACGCTCAAGGGCGACCGCGCGGCCGGCAAGCGCTTTGTCGACAGCCTGAAAGTGTTCTCGCACCTGGCCAACGTGGGCGATGCCCGTTCCCTGGTGATCCACCCTGCTTCCACCACCCACTTCCGGGTACCGGCCGCGCAGCTGGCGGCGTCCGGCATTGCGGAAGGCACAATGCGCCTGTCGGTCGGGCTGGAGGATGCCGACGATTTGCTGGAAGACCTGGCGCGCGGGCTCAAAGCTTCGCAGAAAGGGGCTTGAGCATGATGTTCGGCGATGCTTACTGCTACACGGGCGGCAAGGTTTTCGATCCGGCGCTGCCGGCCGTGGTGTTCATCCACGGGGCGCAGAACGACCATTCGGTGTGGGCGCTGCAGTCGCGCTACCTGGCGCACCACGGCTTCGGCGTGCTGGCGGTGGACCTGCCGGGGCATGGGCGCAGCGCCGGCCCGGCCAGGCGCAGCGTCGAGGAGATGGCGGCCTGGCTGCTGTCGGTGCTGGATGCGGCCGGAGCCCGGCAGGCGGCCCTGGTTGGGCACAGCATGGGCTCATTGATCGCACTGGAGGCGGCACAACAGGCGCCGGAGCGGATTACGCGCCTGGCGCTGCTGGGCTGCACCTATCCAATGAAGGTGTCGGACGCTTTGCTGGACGCGGCCCTGCACGCGGAGGGCGACGCGATCGACATGGTCAATATCTGGTCGCACAGTTCGATGGCGCAGAAACCGTCCTGCCCGGGGCCGGGCTTTTCGGTCATGGGCATGTCGAAGCGGCTGATGGAGCGCATCTCGGCGCAGGGCGAGCCGGGGCTGTTCCATACCGACTTCACCGCCTGCAACGCCTATGCCAACGGCGATGCGGCGGCGGCCAGCGTACGCTGCCCGGTGCAGTTCATCTTTGGCGGCAAGGACATGATGACGCCGCCGCGCAGCACCAAGGCGCTGCTGGCGGCGCTGCCGGGGGCGCAAACCGTTACCGTCGATGCCGGCCACCAGATGATGGCCGAGCAGCCGGACGCCGTGCTGGACGCGCTGGCGGCCTTCCTGCGTTGAGGCGTGGCCGCGTCAGGCGGCCGCGAAATGTTCGGCCAGGCTGACGCCGAGTCCCGATTCGACCGCCGTTTCCACCTGGCGCGCCAGGATGGCGGCATCGCGACTGGCGGCGCGGTCGAGTTCATCGTCCGAATCGGACAGCACGCCGGCGTTCAGCGACATGCCGCCAAAGACAAACAGGCGGTACACGTCGGCCACGGTGACCTTGTTGACGTTGGCCAGCAGCACCCAGTTGTCGGCCCCTTCGCTGACACGCTTGCCGAACTGCACGCGCGGCGGCGGCTTGATCTTCACCTTGGCCACCCAGCCCGGCGCCAGCATCCGCTCCAGCAGCGCATCCATTTCGTCGAAGCCGAGGCGCGTGCGCCCGCGCATCTCGGCGGCGCTGACCGCGGCGTTGTCGCCCCGCTCGCGCGCTTCATGCAGTACGCGCAGCACGGCCATGGCATCGACAAACTCGCCGCCCGGCACCGCCTCGTGCCACCAGCGCTCGTACTTCACCACCGGCAGGGCCGCAGTGAGCAAGGCGCCCAACAGGGTAATCAGCCAGGAGACGTAGATCCACAGCAGGAACAGCGGCAAGGCCGCCAGCGCGCCGTAGATTTTGGAATAGGTCGGCACCTGGGTGATGAAGACGGCAAAACCGCGCTTGGCCAACTCAAACGCCACCGCCGCCAGCGCGCCGCCGCACAGCGCATCGCGCCAGTCCACCATCCTGTTCGGTACGACAATATAGAGCAGCGTGAACGCCACTGTCGTCAGCAGTATCGACAGCAGGGTATAGAAGACGGGCCCCGTCACGGCGCCAATCAGGTCGCTGGTGGCGTCGAAGATATGGGCGGACAGCGACAGCGAGACGCCCACCAGCAGCGGCCCCAGGGTCACCAGGGCCCAGTACACCAGCACCCGCCGCACCAGCCGGCGCTCGTTCTTGACGCGCCAGATGCGGTTGAAGGCGCGCTCGATCATGCTCAGCATCGCCACGGAGGTCAGCACCAGCATCACCGCGCCCACCGCCGACAACCTTGTTGCCTTGGAGGCAAACATGGTCAGGTAGCTCAGGATGGTGTTGGAAATCGCCTTCGGCATCACGCTCTTGATGAAATACGCTTCCAGCGCGGTGCGGAAGGTGTTGAACATCGGGAAAGTCGTGAAAATAGCCAGCGCAATGGTCAGCACCGGCACCAGGGCGAACACGGTGGTGAAGGTCAGGCCGCCGGCCACCTGGGGCAGGCTTTCCTCGCGCAGCCGGCGCCGGCCAAACTGCACCAGGTCGCGCAACTCACTCCAGGACAGGGCGCGCAGCTCGGCCACGCCACGGGTGCAGGCGCGCGCAACATTGGAATATAGGGATTTTAAAACCATCTGTTATTGTTGTTGATCTTTATGCTACTCGGTAAAGGGCCATATAATAGCGCTGATGAACCGAACTAACCTCACAATTCTTGTTTTGTATTATTCCCGGCACGGCTCCGTGCGCAAACTGGCGGAACTTATTGCCCAGGGCATCGAGTCGGTACCCGGTTGCGACGCCCGCCTGCGCACCGTGCCCGCCGTGTCCACGGTGACGGAAGCGACGGAGCCGGAAGTGCCGCTGGAGGGCGCGCCGTATGTCGAGTTGCAGGACCTGGAGGATTGCGCGGCGCTGGCGCTGGGCTCCCCTACCCGCTTCGGCAATATGGCGGCGGCGATGAAGTATTTTTGGGACGGCACGTCGGCGCAATGGCTGTCCGGCACCCTGTCCGGCAAACCGGCCTGCGTGTTCACCTCGACCGGCAGCCAGCATGGCGGCCAGGAGTCGACGCTGCTGACGATGATGGTGCCGTTGCTGCACCATGGCATGATGGTGATGGGTTTGCCTTATACCCATCCGGAGTTGATGACGACCAGCAGCGGCGGCTCGCCGTACGGCGCCACCCATTGGTCGGGATTGGACGGAAAAAAACCGATCACGGAAGATGAGAAACGCCTGGCGCTCGCAATGGGACGCCGGCTGGCCGAAGCGGCCGTCAAGCTGCGGGGATAATCATGAACAGCACCAAACACAAATTTTTCCATTGGGGCGCCATCGGCAGCCTGGTCTTGCTGATCGGCTGGTGCGTGGCTTGGGAAATGTGGATCGCGCCGCTGAAACCGGGCGGTTCGTGGATGGTGCTGAAAGCCGTGCCCCTGCTGTTCCCGCTGCTGGGCGTGATCAAGCGCGATATCTATACGCTGCAGTGGACGTCCATGATGATCCTGCTGTACTTCACCGAAGGCGTGGTGCGCGGCTGGAGCGACAAAGCCATGCCGTGGCTGGGCTGGGGCGAAGCAGCCATCGTCGTGGTCTACTTCCTGTGCGCCATCCTTTACGTGCAGCCGTATAAGAAGGCGGCCAAACAGGCCGCCAAGGAACTGCTGGAAAAGGTCAACACCAGCAAGACCAAATAGCCATGGATAGCCAGGCTTTCCTCGCCGCCTGCCGCGCCCTGCTGGGCGAAGTGCACGTCATCGCCGACGAGGCGGGCATGGCGCCCTACCTGCGCGACCAGCGCGGGCGCTTTACCGGGCGCGCGCTGGCTGTGCTGCGGCCCGCCAATACCGAACAGGTGGCCGCCACCGTGCGGCTGTGCGCGCAGGCGCTGGTGCCGATCGTGCCGCAGGGCGGCAATACCGGCCTGGTGCTGGGCAGCGTGCCGGACGCCAGCGGGCGCGCCGTGGTGCTGTCGCTGGCGCGAATGCAGGCGATCCGCCAGGTCGATGCGGTCAACCGCACCATCACCGTGGATGCCGGCGCGATCCTGCAGCATGTGCAGGAAGCGGCGGCCGTCCAGGGCTGCCTGTTCCCCCTCTCGCTGGCGGCCGAAGGCAGCTGCACCATCGGCGGCAACCTGTCGACCAATGCCGGCGGCACCGCCGTCCTGCGCTATGGGAACACGCGTGAGCTGTGCCTGGGCCTGGAGGTGGTGACGGCGCAGGGTGAGATCTGGAACGGCCTGCGCGGGCTGCGCAAGGACAACACCGGCTACGACCTGCGCGACCTGTTCATCGGCGCCGAAGGCACGCTAGGCATCATTACCGGCGCGGTGCTCAAGCTGTATCCCCAGCCGAAGGCATGCGTCACCGCGCTGGCGGCCGTGGATTCGCCGGCGCAGGCCCTGCGCCTGCTGTCCATCATGCAGGACCATTGCGCGGCCAGCCTGACCGGCTTCGAATTAATGTCGGCCTACTGCCTGCAGCTGGTGGCGCGCCATTTCCCGGCCCTGCAGCAGCCGTTGGCCGGCAGCCACCGCCAGTATGCCCTGCTGGAGCTGTCCAGCAGCGAGTCGGCGCAGCATGCGGCCGGGCTGCTGGAGCGCGCGCTGGGCGCGGCGCTGGCGGAGGGCGTGGTGCAGGACGCGGCGGTAGCCGCCTCGGAGGCTCAGTCGCAGGGCCTGTGGCGCCTGCGCGAACATATCCCGCTGGCGCAGGCGGCGGACGGCAAGAACATCAAGCACGATATTTCGCTGCCGGTGTCCTCGATTGCCGATTTCATCGCGGCCACCGAACCGCGGCTGCAGGCGGCGTTCCCGGGCTGCCAGCTGGTGTGCTTCGGCCACCTGGGCGACGGCAACCTGCATTTCAACGTGGCGCCGCCGCCCGGCGTGATGAACGAAGACTTCCTGCACAGCCAGGAGGCGGTCAACCGTGTGGTGCACGATGCGGTCGCCGCATTCGGCGGCTCGATCTCGGCCGAACACGGGATTGGCGCTTTGAAGCGCGACGAACTGGCGCGGTATAAATCGCCGGTGGAACTGAGCCTGATGCGTGCGATAAAAGCCGCACTTGATCCGCTGGGCTTGATGAATCCGGGAAAAATCCTATGAAACCCCTGCCCTTGCTGCTGTTGGCGATGGCCCTTCCTGCCGGGGCGCAAGCCCTGCACAAGTGCACCGTCGACGGCAAAACCAGCTACTCGCAGCAGCCATGCGAGAAAGGCGTCGCCGCCACGATCGCCGTGCCGCCCGCACCGGCGCCCGATCCGGCCGCCGCGGCCGACCTGAAACGCCAGGCGCGCGAGGCCAACAAGCTCGCCAGCGAACGCCGCAAGCGCGAAGCGCGCGAGGAGCGCGAGGCGCTGGCGGAGGCGCGCGCCGTCGCCAGCCACAATAAGAAGTGCAAGAAGCTGCAGCTGCAGCAGAAATGGGCGGAGGAGGACGCGCGCGGCGCAACGCTGCAGAACCTGGAGCGTTCAAAACAAAAGGCCAGGCGCGCGGCCGAAGTCGTCCAGCTGGAATGCGGCGGCTGACCAGCTGGCTGGCGCTGGGCGAGTGGCGCGCGCACCCGGTGCGGGCGCTGACGGCCATGGCGGCCATTGCCATCGGCGTTGCGCTGGGCTTTGCCATCCACCTGGTGAATGCGGCGGCGCTGAACGAGTTTTCCAGCGCCATCCGCAGCCTGTCCGGACAGGCCGATATCCAGGTGGGCGGCACCGAGCCGACCTTTGACGAGGCGATCTACCCGGAGCTGGCGCAATTGCCGGAGGTGGCGGTCGCTTCGCCGGTCCTGGAACTGGAGGCGCCGCTGCCCGGTGGGCGGCATGCGCTGCGCATTATCGGGCTGGACGTGTTCCGCGCCGGTTTCATTACCCCGGACCTGATCGGCGCCGCCGCCGACGACAAGCCTTACGATACGCTGGCGGACGACGCCATTTTCCTGTCCCCGGCCGCCATGCAGTGGCTCAAGGTGCAGGCCGGCGCCACGCTGCCGCTGGCTGGCGACAGCGCCGCGCCGCCGTTGCGCGTGGCGGGGTCTTTGCAGCGGACCCGCGTCGGGCAGCGCTTTGCGGTGATGGACATCGGCACCGCCCAGTGGCATTTCCAGCGCCTGGGCAAACTGTCGCGCGTCGACCTTAAGCTGCGCGACGGCGTCGACCGCGGCGCCTTTGAGCGCGCGCTGGAAGCCCGCCTCGCGCGCCAGTACCCCGGCCGCTTCCGCGTCGGCCAGCCGAACGACGCCGACCAGGAGAGCCGCAACACGGGCCTGAGCCGGGCTTACCGGGTCAACCTGAGCGTGCTGGCGCTGGTGGCCTTGTTCACCGGGGCCTTCCTGGTGTTTTCCTCGCAAGCCCTGTCGGTCCTGCGCCGGCGCAGCGAATTCGCGCTGCTGCGCGTGCTGGGACTGGAACGCCGGCAGCTGCTGCGCCAGGTGCTGATGGAGGGGGCGCTGCTGGGCAGCATCGGCTCCGCGCTCGGCATTGCGGGCGGCTATGGCCTGGCAGCGGCGGTCCTGCGCCTGTTCGGCGGCGACCTCGGGGCCGGCTATTTCGCCGGCGTCCAGCCCACGGTGCAGTGGGCGCCGCTGGCCGCGCTGCTGTACTTCGGCCTCGGCCTGGGCGTGGCGCTGCTGGGCGGGCTGGCGCCGGCCTTCGATGCGGCGCGCGCACGGCCCGCAGTCGCCCTCAAGGCCGGCACCGACGAAACCGCCTTGCGCCCGTTGGCGCGGCCGTGGCCCGGGCTGGCCTGCCTGGCCCTGGCGGGCGGCATGGCGTTTGCGCCGCCGGTGTACGAGCTGCCGCTGTTCGGCTATTTGTCGATTGCCTTGCTGCTGGTCGGCGCCATCGCCCTGATGCCGCGCCTGTCCGGCCTGGCCTTCCGCACCCTGGCGCGGCTGGGCCGCCACGGTGGCGGCACGGTGCGCGCGCTGGCGCTCACGCGGCTTGCCAATGCGTCCGGCCAGGCCGGCATTGCACTGGGCGGCGTGCTGGCGAGCTTCAGCCTGATGGTGGCGATGGCGATCATGGTGGCGAGTTTCCGCACCTCGGTGGACGAATGGGTGCTGCGCATCCTGCCGGCCGACGTGTATGCCCGCAGCAACGCGGCCGGTGGCGCGGGCGGCGGGCTGTCGCCGGGCCAGCAGGACGCCCTGCGCGCAGTGCCAGGCGCGGCGCGTGTCGAATTCATGCGCGTCCGTTCCGTCTCGCTGGCGCCGGACCGGCCGAATATCGCGGTGCTGGCGCGCGACATCGCGCCGGACGATCCGGGCAGCGCCATGGTGCTGGTCGGCGAGCCCCTGGCGGCGCAACAGGGCGGTGGCGCGCTGCCGCCAGCCTGGGTTTCCGAGGCGATGGCCGACCTGTACGCGCTGCAGCCCGGCGCCACGCTGCGCCTGCCGCTGGACGGCCAGCTGCGGGATTTCCAGGTGGCCGGCATCTGGCGCGACTATGCGCGGGCGGCAGGCGCCGCCATCATCCGCCGCAGCGACTACATCGCCATGACCGGCGACCGCCAGGCGGCCGATGCCGCGATCTGGCTGTCCAAGGGCGCCAGCGCCGCGCAGGTGCTGGATGGCATACGCGCCCTGCCCTTCGGCGCCACGCTGGAAACCAGCGTGCCGTCGGAAATCCGCAACCTGACGCTGAAAATCTTCGACCGCAGCTTTGCCGTCACCTACCTGCTGGAAGGCATCGCCATCGTCATCGGCCTGTTCGGCGTGGCAGCCACCTTCTCGGCGCAGACGCTGGCGCGCAGCCGCGAGTTCGGCATGCTGCGCCATGTCGGCGTCACGCGCCGGCAGGTGCTGGGCATACTGGCGCTGGAAGGCGGCGCCCTCACCACGCTCGGCATCCTGGCCGGCTTCGCCCTGGGCTGGGTGATCAGCCTGGTGCTGGTGCACGTGATTAACCCGCAATCGTTCCACTGGAGCATGCAGATGCACTATCCCTGGCCGCTGCTGGCCACCGTGGCGGCAGCCCTGCTGCTCTCGGCCACCGCCACCGCCCTGCTCGCAGGCCGGCAGGCCCTGTCGACGGGCCCGATCCGGGCCGTCCGGGAGGACTGGTGATGCGCCGCCTGCATTTCCTGGGCTGCCTGTTTTGCCTGTTCCTGCTGCAGGCGTGGCCGGCACGGGCGGCGGAATTCACGCCGGTGCGCCCCGGCGTGCAGCTGCAGTTCCCGCGCGACTACGGCGCCCACCCCGGCTTCAAGACCGAGTGGTGGTACGCCACCGGCTGGCTTGCCACGCAGGACGGGCGCCAGCTTGGCTACCAGGTCACGTTTTTCCGCAGCGGCACCGGCCATGGCCGCGACAATCCGAGCCGGTTCGCGCCGAAAGACATCATCGTGGCCCACGTCGCCCTGTCGGACCCCGCCCAGGGCAAGCTGCTGCACGACCAGCGCACGGCGCGCGCCGGCTTCGGCCTGGCCGGCGCCGCCACGGAAGACACCGACGTCCGGCTGGACAGCTGGCGCATGCGGCGCGGCAGCGACGGCAATTATCAGATCGACATTGACGCCGCCGAATTCACGCTCAAGCTGCAGCTGGCGCCCACCCAGCCCGTCCTGCTGCAGGGCGACGCCGGCTTTTCGCGCAAGGGCCCGCGCCCCGAACAGGCAAGTTATTACTATAGCAAGCCCCAGCTGCGCACCAGCGGCACGCTGGCCCGCCGTGGCGCGCCGGCGCAGGCGGTGCAAGGCAGCACCTGGCTCGATCACGAATGGTCAAGCGAAGTGCTGGATCCGGCTGCCGCGGGCTGGGACTGGGTCGGCGTCAACCTGGCCGACGGCGGCGCACTCATGGCATTCCAGATCAGGGACCGCCGAGGTGGTAAACTATGGGCCCACGCGACATGGCGCGACGCATCCGGTAAGATCACGCACTATTCGCAGGACCAGGTCAGTTTTACCCCGCAAGAGCGCTGGCGGTCGCCGCGCACGCATGCCGAGTATCCCGTTGCCACCCTGATCACCACCGGCCCCGAACAGTGGCTGGCCAGCCCCTTGCAGCAGGACCAGGAGCTGGATTCGCGCCGCTCGACCGGCGCCGTGTACTGGGAGGGCGCGATTACGGTGAGCCGGGGCGGCAAGCCCGCTGGGCGCGGCTACCTGGAGATGACGGGCTATGTCCGTCCGATAAAACTTTGAACAAGAACGTAGAACACGCATGAGTACCACCACCACCGGCCAGCCAGAAGCCCGAGAACTCAAGAAAGGCAGCCTGGCCGCCTTCCGCGGCCTGCTGCCCTTCCTCAAGCCTTACCGCAACCGCTTCATCGTCGCCGGCATCGCCCTGGTCGTGGCAGCCGGCTCCACGCTGGCCATCCCCTATGCGTTCAAGCAGATGATCGACCTGGGCTTCGGCGCCAACGCGGGCGTCAGCAGCGCGCAGCATGTGAATTCGGTGTTTCTGGCCCTGTTCGCGGTGGCCTCGGTGCTGGCGCTGGCAACGGCGGCGCGTTTCTACAGCGTGTCCTGGCTGGGCGAGCGCGTCACCGCCGATATCCGCAATGCCGTCTACTCGCACGTGGTGCAGCAAAGCCCGGAATTCTTCGAAACCACCAAGACCGGCGAAGTGCTGTCGCGCCTGACCACCGACACCACCCTGATCCAGAGCGTTGTCGGCACCAGCATCTCAATGGCGCTGCGCAATATGCTGCTGTTCCTGGGCGGCCTGGTGATGCTGTTTGTGACCAGCCCGAAACTGTCCTCGATCATCCTGGGCCTGCTGGTGCTGACCGTGCTGCCGATCGTGATGTTCGGCCGCCGCGTGCGCAAGCTGTCGCGCGATTCGCAGGACCGCGTGGCCGACGCCTCCGCCATGGCCGGCGAGATCCTGAACGCCATGCCGACCGTGCAAGCCTTTACCCATGAGAAGCTGGAGGCGCAGCGCTTTGGCGGCTCGGTGGAAAGCGCGTTCGGCACCGCCATGCGCCGCATCCAGGCACGCGCCTTCCTGACCATGCTGGCCATCGTTCTGGTGTTCGGCACCATCGTGTTCGTGCTGTGGCTGGGCGCGCACGCCGTGCTGGAAGGCTCGATGACGGGCGGCGACCTGGGCCAGTTCATCCTGTATGCCTCCATCGTGGCCGGTTCCATCGGCGCGCTGTCGGAAGTGATGGGCGAGGCGCAGCGCGCCGCCGGCGCCACCGAACGCCTGCTGGAATTGCTGTCGGTGCGTTCCGACATCCAGAATCCGGTCCAACCGCAGGCGCTGCCGCCGCGCGCCGCCAACGGCGCGGCCCTGAGCCTGCACGAAGTCTCGTTCAGCTACCCATCGCGCCCGGACACCCTGGCGCTGGACCATGTCTCGCTCGACATCAAACCGGGCGAAACCATCGCCGTGGTCGGCCCGTCCGGCGCCGGCAAGACCACCCTGTTCCAGATGCTGCTGCGCTTCTACGACCCGCAGTCCGGCGCGATCCGCCTGGACGGCAGCGATATCCGCCTGCTCGACCTGCACACCCTGCGCGGCGCCATCGGCATCGTGCCGCAGGATACGGTGATCTTCTCGGCCGACGCCATGGAGAACATCCGCTACGGCCGTGCCGATGCCACCGACCAGGAGGTGATCGAGGCGGCGCGCCTGGCGGCTGCGCACGAATTCATCGAACGCCTGCCGCACGGCTACAAGTCCTTCCTGGGCGAGCGCGGCGTGCGCCTGTCCGGCGGCCAACGCCAGCGCATCGCGATTGCGCGCGCCCTGCTGAAAAACCCGCCGCTGCTGCTGCTGGACGAAGCCACCAGCGCGCTGGATGCGGAATCCGAACGCCTGGTGCAAGGCGCGCTGGAGGCGGCCATGGTGGGCCGCACCACGATCATCATCGCGCACCGCCTGGCGACGGTGCAGCGCGCCGACCGCATCATCGTCATGGAAGACGGCAAGATCGTGGAAACCGGCACTCACCAGTCGCTGGTGGCGCTGGGCGGCATCTACGCCAACCTGGCGGCGCTGCAATTCCATAACGTGCATGTGACCCACTGAGGCCGCCGTGACCGACGCCGAACTGCGCCAGCGCTGCCACACCATCCTGCCGGGCCACCGCCAGCCCGCGCCGGCGCAGGCGTTCGCCGCCATGGCCGCCTGGTGCGAGGCCAACGGCGTCGCCCATGACGTGTACGGCGAAGGTGAGCTGATCCAGTCGTTCGAGCGCAAGGTGGCCAGCCTGCTGGGTTTTGAAGCCGCCACCTTTGTCATCACCGGCACCATGGCCCAGGTCACGGCCCTGCGCCTGGCCTGCATGGAGCGCGCCAGCCGCCTGGTCGCACTGCACCCGACCGCGCATATCTTCCGGCACGAACGCGGCAACCACCAGCTGCTGGACCACTTCCAGGCGCTGCAGCTGGGCGACCCGCACCGGCCTTTCACCCTGGGCGAATTGCAGGCCGTGCCCGACCGCCTGGGCGCCATCTCGCTTGAGCTGCCGGCGCGCGAGCTGGGCGGCCAGTCGCCGTCGTGGGACGAGCTGGCCGGCATCAAAGCCCATTGCCGCGAACAAGGCATCCACCTGCACATGGATGGCGCGCGCCTGTGGGAGGCGGCGGCCGGCTATGGCCGCGCTCCGGCCGAGGTGGCGGCCGGCTTCGACAGCGTTTATGTCTCGCTGTACAAGGGCATCGGCGGCCTGGGTGGCGCCATGCTGCTGGGCAGCCAGGCCTTGATCGCCCGCGCGCAGGAATGGTTCCGGCGCCAGGGCGGCAATGTCATCCACCGCACGCCCTACGTGGTGGCGGCGGCCATGCAGTTCGACCAGCGCCTGGCGGCCATGCCGGACTATTTCCGCCGCACCCAATGGCTGTACGAGGCGCTGCGCGACTTTCCGCGCCTGCGCGCCAATCCGGCGCAGCCGCAGGCCAATATGCTGCACATCCACGTACCGGTGGAGCGCGATCGCCTGCTTGACATCCGCAACACGGTCGCCGCCCGCCACGGCGTGTGGCTGCTGAACCGCGCGGCCCATGCCCAATTGCCGGGCACCAGTTTCACCGAATGGTATGTCGGCGATAATCTTCTCGCGCTGCCGGATGAACAAGTCCGCCACGCCCTGACTCTTTGGAGCGACGCATTATGAGTTTCGCCTCGCTGGACCTGATCGACGGGCTCCTGCGCACCCTCGATTCGATCGGCTATAAGACGCCGACGCCAGTTCAACAACAAGCCATTCCGGCGGTGCTGGCGGGGCGCGACCTGCTGGCTGCCGCGCAGACCGGCACCGGCAAGACCGCCGCCTTCGCCCTGCCCCTGCTGCAGCGCCTTGCGCTGGAAGGCGACCAGGCCGCGCCGAACCACGCGCGCTGCCTGGTGCTGGTGCCGACGCGCGAACTGGCGGAACAGGTGTTCCAAAGCTTCCAGACCTACGGCTTCAACCTGCCGCTGCGCTGCGCGGTGGCCTATGGCGGCGTGCCGATGGAACCGCAGCTGGCCAAGCTGCGCAAGGGGCTGGACGTGCTGGTGGCAACACCGGGCCGCCTGCTGGACCTGCAGCGCAAAGGCGCGCTGGAACTGGGACAGCTGCAGGCGCTGGTGCTGGACGAAGCGGACCGCATGCTGGACCTGGGCTTCGCGGCCGACCTGGACCTGCTGTTCTCGCTGCTGCCCGCCGAACGCCAGACTTTGCTGTTCTCGGCCACCATGCCGGAGGCGATCCGCAAGATGTCCGGCCAATTGCTGCGCAAGCCGGTGACGGTGCAGGCCAGCGCGCCCAACACCACGGCGCGCACGGTGCGCCAGACCGTTTTCACCACGGACAAGCGCGCCAAGCCTGAGCTGTTCGTGCACCTGATGCGCAAGGAAGGCTGGGGCCAGGTGCTGGTCTTCGTCAAGACGCGCAAAGGCGTCGAGCAGCTGGTAGGCCTGCTGCAGGATGAAGGCTTTTCCGCCGACTCCATCCACGGCGACAAGCCGCAGCCAGCGCGCCTGAAAGCCCTGAAGCGCTTCAAGGCCAACGAGGTGCAGGTGCTGGTGGCGACCGATGTCGCCGCCCGGGGCCTGGATATCGAGGCGCTGCCGCTGGTGGTCAATTTCGACCTGCCGACGGTGGCGGAAGACTATGTGCACCGGATTGGCCGCACCGGCCGGGCCGGCGCCGAGGGCGAAGCCATTTCCATCGTCTGCGCGGATGAAGTTGAGCTGCTGCGCGCGATCGAGAAGCTGATCGGCACGGTCCTGCCGCGCCAGGAGGAGGCGGGCTTCGAAGCCAACCACCGCGTGCCTTCGACCGGGACTGCGGCCGCTCCCGCTGCCCGTCCGGCTGCCAAGGCCGAACGTGGCGCGGCAAAAGGAGGCAAGGCAGCCAAGCCTGCCGCCGCCCCGGTCCGCGACGATACGCCGCGCCCTGCCGGCGGCTTCGGCGGGCTGAAAGAGGACTTGCCGCCGAAAGAGAAACAACGTTCGCGCGGGCCGCTCTACGGCGCGCGTGCAGGCAGCCCCGGCGCGGGCAGCGGTGGCGCGGGGCGCGGCGGCTTTGGCGGCGGCCCTGGCGGGCGCGGCGGAGCTGGCGGCGGCGCGGGCGGCAAGGTTGTGGTGACCGCGACGCGCGGCGCCAAATCGGCGGCGCGCGCGGCAGGCCGCGCGGCGGCCCATGCCAAGCCTGGTGGCCGTGGCAACAAACGATAATCGGAGAGACGAATGAAGCAGTACAAGGAATTGATCAGCACCGTGCTGGAACAAGGCAGCTGGCAGGACAACCGCACCGGCATCCGCACCCTGAGCGTGCCGGGCGCGATGATGCGCTTCGATATGAACGACGGCTTCCCTGCCGTGACGACCAAGAAGCTCGCCTTCAAATCCGTGGTGGGCGAACTGTGCGCCTTCCTGCGCGCCTCGCGCAGCGCCGCCGATTTCCGCGCGCTGGGCTGCAAGGTGTGGGACCAGAACGCCAATGAGAACCAGCAGTGGCTGGCCAATCCGTACCGCACCGGCACCGACGACCTTGGCCCGGTGTATGGGGTGCAGTGGCGCCAGTGGCCCGGCTACAAGCTGCTGGACGCCGACGCCGCCGCGCAGATCGCCGACGCCGAGCGCAACGGCTTCGTGCAGGTGGCGCCGCTGGTGGAGGAAGGCGTGCGGAAAGTGCTGATGTATAAGGCCATCGACCAGTTGCGCGAGTGCCTGGACACCATCGTCAACAACCCAACCAGCCGCCGCATCCTGTTCCACGGCTGGAATCCGGCCGTGCTGGACCAGGTGGCGCTGCCGGCCTGCCACCTGCTGTACCAGTTCATCCCGAACGCCTCCACCCGCGAAATCTCGCTCTGCCTGTACGTGCGCAGCAACGACATCGGCCTCGGCACGCCGTTCAATATCGCGGAAGGCGCCGCCCTGCTGCACCTGGTGGCGCGCCTGACCGGCTACAAGCCGCGCTGGTTCAGCTACTTTATCGGCGACGCCCACATCTACGAGAACCACATGGAGATGGTGCAGGAACAGCTGAAGCGCGAGCCGCTGCCGCTGCCGCAGCTGCATATCAACAGCCGCGTGCCGTCCTTCGCGGAAACCGGCAAGTATGAACCGGAGTGGCTGGAGAAGATCGAGCCGTCCGACTTCACGCTGGAAGGCTACCAGCACCACGCGCCGCTGACGGCGCCGATGGCGGTGTAAGCGGCGCTTTAAGCCGCTTCCTCTTCGGGGACGACACTGCTCCACCACAGGTTGGCGGAGTCTTCCCCTTCCTTCTCCAGCAGGTACTGGTAGCCGCGCTGCGCGGCTTCATTCAGCAGGTTGGGGTCGTCCAGCGCGGCCTGGCGCAGGTGGTCGACGCCATTGCGGTTGCCTTCGGCCAGCAGCACGCGGCCATACAACAGGGCGGCCTTCGGGTACGGACCGCCGGGGCGTTTCAACTGCTCCATCACCACCGGTTTGGCAGCCGCCGGGCCCTGGAACTCCATGCCCAGCGTCGCCAGCTCCTGCAGCTCGACCACGGACAGTTTGGCCAGCGGCTGGGCGGACAGCTCGCCGATACGCGCCTGCGAACGCGTCACGTGGCGATAGCGTTCGGTCCAGCCCCGCGCATTCGCCTGCCACCATTGCTTGTCCAGCTCCGCTTCCAGCTTCTTGCCTACGCCGGAGGCCAGCATGACGTCTGCCGCGCTGACGTCCACCGGCTCCGGCAGCGACGGCGCGGCGCCGATGGCGTCCAGCCGCTCGCGCAGGCACGGGTGGGTATCGTCCACGCCGGAGGGCTCGGCCCAGGCGGCATCGAGCGCCGGTTTGCACGCCCACTCATCGTAATTCGCCTTGAACGCCATGCGCATGGAGGCAAACGGCATGAAAGGCGGCTTCTCGGCGCGGTCGGCATGCTCATACATCTTGGGCCAGAAGGTGCGTGCTACCCAGTTGCCCAGCAGGTGGCCGCGTACCAGTCCGTGCGCGTTGGCGGTGCGGCCTGCCATTTCAGTGGCGGTGCTGTCGGCCTCGTATTCTTCCTGGCGCGCCAGCACAAAGGTGTAGGCGCTGTAATACGGGAAGAAGCGCGACAGCGCGCCGGCAATGGCCGCGCTGATCACGTTGCCGTCGGCGGTATCCTCCACATGCTCGTACAGGTTGACGAACAGGCGGCGCTGGCGATAGACCCAGGCGGCTGCCTTGCCGTGGTTGCCGCACAGGTGGCCGTATTCGTGGGCCAGGGTGGCCAGCATCTCTTTCGGCGTGGCACCCAGCAGGTATGGCAGGCCGACAATCAGGTAATTGCGGTAGCCTCCCAGGATGCCGAAGCGGGCGTGCTGGCAGATGGCGGCGTTGTAATCGTCCGTGACCAGTACCTGGTCGATGCGCGGGCCTTTCAGCTTGCTGTGCAGCTTGTCGAGGATTTCGAACAGTTTGGGCGCTTCGGCGCGCTCCAGCGGGCGGCCGGTCGGCGGGTCCAGGCGCATCAGCATGACGCGCAGCACGACAAAGATCAACGGCAGCAGGAACAGTCCAAACAGGCCGACCTTGATGGTGGTGAAGGTGCGATGCGATTCCACCGCCCACTGCACGGCGACGGCGAACAAGGCGACCAGGCCGGCCAGCGCGCCGAACAGCAAGACATAGGCCGCGATGCTGATCGCGAAAACTTTACGGCGAAAAGCCGCCGGGCTGGCATGGGAGTCCAGCTCCAGGCGGCGTACCAGATGCTCAAAGGCTTTGTGGTCCAATCACTATCCCCATTTAAAACTCTTCCCAGTCGCCTGCCTGGCTGCTGGCGACGGCGCGTTTGGCCCGCTGTGCGGGCGCTGTCTTCGGCTCGGTGCTGCGCAGGGCGGGTTTTGGCAGGGCCACCGGCTTGCTGCGCACCGCCTGGATGACGGCGCGGGCCTGTTGGGCAGCAGGATGCTCGTGGCGGCGATTATTGTCAACCTGGAAAACACTTACCACGCGCGACAGGCTGCTGGCCTGGCCCTGCAACGCGCCCGATGCCGAAGCCGCCTCCTCCACCAGGGCCACGTTCTGCTGGGTGATGCTGTCCATCTCCGAAATGGCCTGGTGGATCTGTTCCAGGCCAGCCGTCTGCTCCTGGGTGGCGGTGGTGATCTCGCCCATGATATCGGTCACGCGCTGGATGCTGGTCACAATGTCCTTCATGGTGGTGCCGGCCTGGTTCACCAGCTTGGCCCCGACTTCCACCTTGCCGACGGAATCGTCGATCAGCTCTTTGATTTCCTTGGCGGCGGCGGCGGAACGCTGCGCCAGGTTGCGCACCTCGGTGGCCACCACGGCAAAGCCGCGCCCCTGCTCGCCGGCGCGCGCCGCTTCCACGGCGGCGTTCAGGGCCAGGATATTGGTCTGGAAGGCGATACCGTCGATGACGGTAATGATGTCGACGATCTTGTGCGAGGATTCGTTGATCGAACCCATGGTTTCCACCACCTGCTCCACCACCTGCCCGCCGCGGGTTGCCACTTCGGAGGCGGAAACGGCCAGCTGGTTGGCCTGGCGCGCATTGTCCGCATTCTGGCGCACGGTGCCGGTCAGCTGCTCCATGGAGGACGCGGTTTCTTCCAGCGAGGCGGCCTGCTGGCCGGTGCGGTCGGACAAGTCCATATTGCCGGCGGCAATCTGGCCGGAAGCGCTGGAAATGGTATCGCTGCCGCTGCGCACTTCGGCCACGATGGCGGCCAGGTTGTCGCGCATCTTGTCCAATGCGTCCAGCAGTTCGCCGAACTCGTTGGTCGGGTGCACGGTGGACTGGCCTTTCAGGTCGCCGTCGGCCACCCGGTGCGCCACCGCCATGGCTTCCGCCAGCGGGTCCGCAATGGCCTTCATCAGCACGAAGCCGGCGCAGATGCTGAGCAGCAGGCCGCCCGCCAGCACCAGGGTCACCGTCAGGCTGGTGCTTTGCAGGTTGGCGGCGACGCTGGCGTCGTCTTCGGCGATGCGCTTGTCGCTGTATTCGGCCAGCGCTTTCAGCGCGCCGTCGCCAATGCGGTAGGACGGGTTGATCTTTTTGATCAGTACCGTCTCCGCATCATCCCAGCGGTTCTCCCGCACGGCGACCGTGGCGGCGCGGATGTGCGCCACGCCCAGGCCGTCGCTCCTGGCGAACCAGTCTTCGGCCAGCTTGCGCTCTTCCGGCGTCTTGATGGCGGCCAGGTAGCTTTCCCAGCGCTTCTCGACGCGCGCCGTTACTTCGTCCACGATGTTGAAGTGGTTGGTCAGAGGGTGGTCGTGCAGCTTGCTCCAGGCGAGGTCCGGATTGTGCTGCAAAGCCTGCAGGATCTGGCTGCGGCCCGTTTCCATGTCGAGGCGGATGGCACTGCGCTCGGCAATGTTCTTCTGGTTGGCCACGGTCACGTCCTTCACCAGGCCGACCGAGCGCTCGGCGCTCATGATACCCAGGCCGCCGATGATCGCCAGCAGGCCAATCAGCAGGCCAAGTACGCCCACCAGCAGGGTTTTGATTTTGAAGTTCTTAAACATCGCTCACTCCTTTACCAGACATTTGAAGAACTGATGCAGGCTGCCCCTCAGTTCCGCCACTTCGTCAAACTCGATGTATGTCACGTCCACCAGGTCGTCCAGCTCGCGCAGCAGGGTGGTCTTGATCGGCGCGCCCTTCCAGACAAGGAACAGGATAGGCGTCCTGCGGCCCTTGAATATGTGATAGCTCAATTCAAATGCACTGCTTTCGCTCATTCCGACGCGGATGTTGACCAATACGTCGGCCTGGTCGAGCAAAGCCAGGCGGTGGCGGCGGAAATTCTGCGGCGTGAAAGGCAGCCCCTGCTTGCGCTCGAACGAGGTGCGGAAGGTGTCCGCACTCTCGGCCTGCAAGCCGGTCAGGTAGTCGAACGGGTGCGGCAGGCCGTTGGCGCTGTCGATCATCTGCATGATCTCGGCCACCATGCGCTGTTCGCGCTCGTCCGATTCGGTGAAAGGCTGGCGGATGAATAGCTTGAGCGGGGCCACGCCGACGCTGCGCTGGCGCGCCTGGGCACGCCGCTCCGGCAGCTGGTAGGCGGCGGCAGCCAGGTCGGACGGGCCGGGCACCAGGCGCGGCGCCGGGGCCGGGCGCGCCTCGCCCGCGCCGCGCCCGGCGGCCAAGGCATGCAGCTCCTGCAGCGAACGCACCGCCACGGTGCCGCTATGCTTGCGCGCTTCCAGCGCCGCTTCGGCCGCCGCGATGGTGGTGAACATGACCGTGCCGGACGCCAGGGCGGTGCTGCGCAGGCTGCGCGTGGCGGCGATGGCGCTGCGCCTCTCGTCCACCGTGACCACGGCCATGGCGATCTCGCGCAGGGCCAGCAGGCCAAGCAGGGTTTCGTCCTCGATGGTGTTGACCGGCACCTCGCCCGCCTCCAGCACGGCGGCAGTTACCTCGCTGGCGCACAGGGTGTAGCCGGCATCGGCCAGTTCGCGCGCCAGCGCCACGGTGCGCGCCTGGTCGGCTTTGCGCACGCGCAGGTAGACGTGGCCGCTGTGCGGTATGCGCACGCCGGCGCCCAGTTCGGCCTTGAGGAAGGCTTCGCCGAAGGTCGGGCCGGTGCCCATCACTTCGCCGGTCGACTTCATTTCCGGGCCGAGGATGGTGTCGACGCCGGGGAACTTCGCGAACGGCAGCACCGCTTCCTTCACGCTGTAGTACGGCGGCACCACCTCGCTGGTGATGCCCTGCTCGGCCAGCGTGCGGCCGGCCATGCAGCGCGCCGCCACCTTGGCCAGCTGGATGCCGGTCGCTTTCGATACGAAGGGGACGGTGCGCGAGGCGCGCGGGTTCACTTCCAGCACATAGATGCGGTCCAGCATGCGGCCGTCCACTTTCTGGCGCTGCACGGCGAACTGCACGTTCATCAGGCCCACCACGCCCAGGCCATGCGCCAGGCGCCCGGTCTGGCGTTTGATTTCCGCCACGGTGCTGTCGGACAGCGAATACGGCGGCAGGCTGCAGGCCGAGTCACCGGAGTGGATACCGGCCTGCTCCACATGCTCCATCACGCCGCCCACCAGCACCTGGGCGCCGTCGCTGACGCAGTCGACGTCGACCTCGATGGCGTCGTCCAGGAAGCGGTCCAGCAGCACCGGCGAGGCGGGCGACACTTTGACCGCCTCGCGCATATAGCGTTCCAGGTCGGCCCGCTCGTGGACGATCTCCATGGCGCGGCCACCCAGCACGTAAGAGGGACGCACCACCAGCGGATAGCCGATCTCCTCCGCCAAGGCGACGGCTTGATCCTCAGTGCGGGCGGTGCGGTTGGGTGGCTGGCGCAAGTCCAGCGCATACAGCAGCTGCTGGAAGCGCTCGCGGTCTTCGGCAGCATCGATCATGTCGGGCGAGGTGCCGATCACCGGCACGCCGTTCGCTTCCAGCGCCAGGGCCAGTTTGAGCGGGGTCTGGCCGCCGTACTGCACGATCACGCCTTCCGGCTTCTCGATGGCGACAATCTCCAGCACGTCCTCCAGCGTCAGCGATTCGAAATACAGGCGGTCGGAGGTGTCGAAGTCGGTGGATACGGTTTCCGGATTGCAGTTGACCATGATGGTCTCGTAGCCGTCTTCGCGCATGGCCAGCGCCGCGTGCACGCAGCAGTAGTCGAATTCGATGCCCTGGCCGATGCGGTTCGGGCCTCCGCCCAGCACCATGATCTTGCGCGCGCCCGTCGGCTGGGCTTCGCATTCCTCGTCATAGGTCGAGTACATATAGGCGGTGCGGGTGGCGAACTCGCCGGCGCAGGTATCGACCCGCTTGTACCCCGGGCGCACGCCCTGGGCCTGGCGCTGGGCCCGCACTGCCGCCTCGTCCGCGCCCATCAGCGTGGCCAGGCGGCGGTCGCTGAAGCCCTGCTGCTTGAGGCGGCGCATCACGTCCGCGCCAAAGCTGCCCAGGTGCTGCGTGGCGACCCATTCTTCGATCTCCACCAGGTCCTGGATCTGGGCCAGGAACCAGGGGTCGATGTGCGACAGGCGGTTCACCTCCACCAGCGACATGCCCTGGGCGAAGGCCTCGCCCACGTACCAGATACGCTGCGGGCCGGGCAGGCTCAATTCGTGTTCGATCACGTCGCGCCCCGTGGCCATGCGCTGCAGCCCGTCGACGCCAATATCCAGGCCGCGCAAGGCTTTCTGGAACGACTCCTGGAAGGTGCGGCCCATGGCCATCACCTCGCCCACCGACTTCATCTGCGTAGTCAGGCGGTCGTTCGCGCCGGGGAACTTCTCAAAGGCGAAGCGCGGGATCTTGGTCACCACATAGTCTATTGCCGGCTCGAACGAGGCCGGGGTGGCGCCGCCGGTAATGTCGTTCTGCAGTTCGTCCAGCGTGAAGCCCACCGCCAGCTTGGCCGCCACGCGCGCAATCGGGAAACCGGTGGCTTTCGATGCCAGCGCCGAGGAGCGCGAGACGCGCGGGTTCATCTCGATCACGATCATGCGCCCGTCCTGCGGATTGACGGCAAACTGCACATTCGAGCCGCCGGTGTCCACGCCGATCTCGCGCAGCACGTCCAGCGCCGCGTCGCGCATCAGCTGGTATTCCTTGTCGGTCAGGGTCTGCGCCGGCGCTACGGTGATGGAGTCGCCGGTATGCACGCCCATCGGGTCAAGGTTCTCGATCGAGCAGACGATGATGCAGTTGTCCTTGCGGTCGCGCACCACCTCCATCTCGAATTCCTTCCAGCCGATCAGCGATTCCTCGATCAGCAGTTCGGAGGTGGGCGACAGTTCCAGGCCGCGCAGGCAGATGGCGTTGAATTCGTCGGCATTGCGGGCGATGCCGCCGCCGCTGCCGCCCATGGTGAACGAGGGGCGGATGATCACCGGGAAGCCGAGCTTCTCCTGCGCGCGCCAGGCCTCGGCCATGCTGTGGGCGATGCCGGAGCGGGCCGACTGCAGGCCGATGCGCTCCATGGCCGCCTTGAACTTGGCGCGGTCTTCGGCGCGGTCGATGGCTTCCGGCGTGGCGCCGATCAGCTCCACATTGAAGCGTTCCAGCACACCGTGCCGGTGCAGGTCGAGCGCGCAGTTGAGGGCGGTCTGGCCGCCCATGGTGGGCAGCACGGCCTGCGGCCGCTCGCGTTCGATGATGCGCGCCACCGTTTCCCAGGTCACCGGCTCGATATAGGTTACATCGGCCATGCCGGGATCGGTCATGATGGTGGCCGGGTTGCTGTTCACCAGCACCACCTGGAAACCTTCTTCGCGCAAGGCCTTGCAGGCCTGGGCGCCCGAGTAATCGAATTCGCACGCCTGGCCGATCACGATCGGACCGGCGCCGATGATCAGGATGCGCTGGATATCGCTGCGTTTAGGCATGGCGTGCACCCTCCATCATGGCGACAAACTGGTCGAACAAGGGGGCCAGGTCGTGCGGGCCCGGTGACGCTTCCGGATGGCCCTGGAAGCAGAAGGCGGGACGGTCGGTGCGGCGGAAGCCCTGCAGCGAGCCGTCGAACAGGGAAATATGCGTCACGGCGCAGTTGGCCGGCAGCGAGTCGGGATCGACCGCGAAGCCGTGGTTCTGCGAGGTGATCATCACCCGCCCGCTGGCGATATCCTGCACCGGGTGGTTGGCGCCGTGGTGGCCGAACTTCATCTTGACGGTACGCGCGCCGGACGCCAGCGCCATGATCTGGTGGCCCAGGCAGATGCCGAAGGTTGGTACGCCGCGCTCCATCAGCTCGCGCGCAGCTTCAATAGCGTAGTCGCACGGCTGCGGGTCGCCCGGGCCGTTCGACAGGAAGATGCCGTCCGGTTTCAGCGCCAGTGCGGCGGCGGCGCCGGCGCGAGCCGGCAGCACGGTGACGCGGCAGCCGCGCTGCGCCAGCATGCGCAGGATATTGGCCTTCACGCCGAAGTCGTAGGCCACCACGTGGCAGCGCGGCTGCAGCTGGCGGCCATGGCCGTGGCCCAGCATCCACTCGGTTTCGGTCCATTCATAAGGTGCCGCCGTGCTGACGGCCTGCGCCAGGTCCATGCCGGCCAGGCCCGGGAAGGCGCGCGCCAGCTCCAGCGCCAGTTCCGCCGCGCCGCCGACCACGATGGCGCCGCCCTGCGCGCCCTTCTCGCGCAGGATGCGCGTCAGCTTGCGGGTATCGATGCCGGCGATCGCCACCACGCCCTGCTCCGCCAGCCAGGACGACAGGTCCTGCTCGCTGCGGAAGCTGGAGGCCAGCAGCGGCAGGTCCTTCACCACCAGGCCTGCGGCATGGATGCGCGGCGCTTCGCCGTCTTCGCGGTTGACGCCTGTGTTGCCGATGTGCGGGTACGTCAGCGTCACGATCTGCCTGCTGTAGCTTGGGTCGCTGAGGATTTCCTGGTAGCCGCTCATGGCGGTGTTGAAGACGACCTCGCCCGCCGTGGCGCCGTTGGCGCCGATGGCGAAGCCTTCGAATATGGTGCCGTCGGCCAAGGCCAGGATGGCGCGCCCGGAAGATCCCAAGGCATGCTTGAGTGGGTGTTTCATCTGGGGTCTCCTACTCCGTATCGTTATGAAACCTACAAACAGAATTACCCGTCGGCAATTCCTAGCGCGCTGGATTCAAGATACGTCAGCAACCCCGCAATAAAACTCTCCAACGGTCACAAGGGCTCTTTCAACGCACAAATAACTTGCGATGCCGCAATTCCGCAACATGACCGGGTTGCAAAGTGCTCCGATATATAATGTCGGCCATGACAATTTTGACCATCATCGTTGCCACGGATGCCAGCAATGGCATCGGCATCAACAACACCCTGCCCTGGCACCTGCCGGAAGACCTGGCGCACTTCAAGCGCCTGACCTCGGGCCACCCGATCATCATGGGCCGCAAGACCTTCGACTCGATCGGCCGCCCTTTGCCGAACCGCCGCAACATCGTCATCAGCCGCAACGCCGGCTGGCAGCATGAAGGCGTGGAGCGCGTCGGCTCGCTGGAGGAGGCGCGCGCCCTGGTGGCCGGCGTGGATGAAGCCTTCGTCATCGGCGGCGCCCAGGTGTACCAGCAAGCCCTGCCCCTGGTGGACAAGCTTGTCATTACGCGCATCGGCCGCACATATGAATGCGATGCCTTCTTCCCCGCCCTGCCGGAAGGCGAGTGGCAAGAAACATCGCGCGAAGACCACGCGTCGGCAGCCGGGCTGCCGTATGCTTTTATCAGCTTTACCAGGAAATAACAGAATGTCCGGACACGGTTTTCACGTCCACGGCCCGCACGACCACGCCGTGGAACACGCAGCACACAGCAACGACAAGTTTTCCGGCAAGATCGCGGTGACCACGGCTATCCTGGCCACGGTTGGCGCCATTTTCGGCTACCAGGGCGGCGCCACCCAGAACGACGCGGCCCTGTTCAAGAACAATGCGGCCATCGCCAAGACCGAGGCGGCCAACCGCTGGAATTATTACCAGGCCAAGTCCTCCAAGCAAAACCTGGCCGAACTGGCCATGTTGCTGCCCAATGCCGAGACCGAGAAGTTCAAGGCCGAGGTGCTGCGTTATCGCGAGGAGAAGGACGCCATCAAGAAGGACGCCGAGCAATGGGAAACCAAATCGGCGGATTGGGAGCACAAGTCGGACCACGCCCTGCACAAGCACCACCAGTGGGCGCTGGCCACCACGGCTGAACAAATTGCTATCGCTTTGGCGGCGATCACCCTGCTCACCGGCCGCAAATGGCTGATGTACGCCACCTACGGCGTGGCCGCCGTGGGCCTGGGCCTGGGCGTGTTGGCGATGCTTTAAAAAGCTGTAAAAAAATTCACCCCACGCCGGGAATTTCTGCGATACTCCCGGTCTTATTTTTTTTGAGGCGCTTGGTCGCGCCTGGAGACCACTGATGAAATTCCGCTTCCCGATCGTCATCATTGACGAGGATTTCCGTTCCGAGAACACGTCCGGCCTGGGTATTCGCGCCCTGGCAGCGGCGATGGAAAAGGAAGGCATGGAGGTCCTCGGCGTAACCAGTTACGGCGACCTGGCGCAGTTCGCCCAGCAGCAGTCGCGCGCGTCGGCCTTCGTGCTGTCGATCGACGACGAGGAATTCGGCGGCGGCTCGCTGGAGGAAACCGATGCGGCGCTGGCTTCCCTGCGCGCCTTCGTGTCGGAAATCCGCCATAAGAACTCCGACATCCCGATCTACCTGTACGGCGAAACCCGCACCTCGCGCCATATCCCGAACGATATCCTGCGCGAGCTGCACGGCTTCATCCACATGTTCGAGGACACCCCGGAATTCGTGGCGCGCCACATCATCCGCGAAGCGAAGTCCTACCTGGACAGCCTGGCGCCGCCATTCTTCCGCGCCCTGGTGCACTACGCGCACGACGGTTCCTACTCCTGGCACTGCCCGGGCCACTCTGGCGGCGTGGCGTTCCTGAAGTCGCCGATCGGCCAGATGTTCCACCAGTTCTTCGGCGAGAACATGCTGCGCGCCGACGTCTG